>JAEKFU010000718.1 GCA_016522385.1 Pseudomonadota bacterium | reverse complement strand
CCCTCGACCCAGGCGATATGCTCTTGGCCGGTCTTTTTGTCCTTGCGAAGCTTGTAGGTGATCTGGCAGCCGACGCCGCAATAGGGGCAGACGGAATCGACTTCGCGATCGGCTGAGCGGCTGCCGCGACCCTTGCTATCGATAATGGTCTTGGGCATCAAGGCGCCGGTCGGGCAGGCCTGCACACACTCACCGCAGGCGACACAGGTCGAAGTGCCCATCGGATCATCAAAATCGAAAATGATCTTCTCATGCGGGCCGCGATGGGCCATGCCGATGACATCGTTGACCTGTACTTCGCGGCAGGCGCGAACACATAGGTTGCAATGGATACAGGCATCGAGGTTGACCGCCATGGCTGGGTGCGATACGTCCGGCTTAGGACTGATGTCCTTGGGGAAGCGCGATGTCTTGACGTTCATCGCCCGGGCCCATTTATTGAAGTCGGACAGGGTGTCATGAGCATCGGCCGGTTTAGGCTGGTCGGCCACCAGAAGTTCCATAATCATCTTGCGGGCGGTCTTGGCCCGTCTTGTCTGGCTCTTGACAACCATGCCCGGCGAGGGGGTGCGCACGCATGAGGCAGCCAATGTCCGTTCGCCTTCGATCTCGACCATGCATGCGCGGCAATTGCCGTCGGCGCGGTAACCTGGGGCATCCTTCCAGCATAGGTGCGGGATGATGGTGCCATGACGCTTGGCGACCTGCCAGATGGTCTCAGCCGGTGCGGCTGACACTTCCTTGCCGTCGAGGGTGAACTTGATAGTCTCGCTCATGATCGTCATTCCTGGATTAAGTACCTTCAACTGCAACGAAAGTACCGACGGCGGCGCCTTCCCGAAGCGCTCTTGCAGCCTGGTACTCGGGAGAGTTGTACCAAATTTCGGCGGCGGCTTTGTCGGGGAATTCGATGACCACGATGCGTTCCTGTTCCAATTCGCCTTCCAGCACACTCATGGCGCCGCCGCGTGCGAGATAGGTGCCACCATATTGCGCAGTGGCCTTGCCGGCGGCTTCCGCATAGTGCTTGAACTGCTCCTTGTCAGTAACCTTGACAAGCGCAACCATATAAGCGCTCACGAGACGTCCTCCCTGAAGTGTTTCATTGTCGCAAGGATCGGATTGGGTGCTGCCTGGCCAAGGCCGCAGATCGAGGCATCCACCATCGCTATGGACAACTCCTTCAAGAGCTTTTGATCCCATTTCTTTTTTGACATGAGTTTAACCGCCTTTTCGCAGCCGACGCGACACGGCGTGCACTGGCCACAACTTTCGTCTTCGAAGAATTTCAGCAAATTGAGGGCGACTTTGCGGATATCGTCCTTGTCGGACAGGATGACGACGGCGTGACTGCCAACGAAGCTATCCCATTTGACGAGGGTGCCGAAGTCGAGCGGAACATTGCCAAGCCGCGCGGGCAGGATTCCGCCCGATGGTCCACCAGGCAGATACCCCTTAAACGTATGACCGTCCGCCATGCCGCCGCACAGCTCGATGAGTTCTTCGGCGGTGGCGCCGGCAGCGGTCAGAACCACGCCCGGGTTCTTGACGCGTCCGGAAACCGAATAGGATCGATTGCCCTTGTGGCCCTCGCGGCCTTCATTGATGAACCACTGGGCGCCTTTGGCGAGTATTTCCGGGATCCAGTAGACAGTCTCGACATTGTGGACGAGGGTTGGTTGGCCAAAGACACCGACCTGCGCAACATAGGGTGGACGATGCCTGGGCAGGCCGCGCTTGCCTTCGATCGACTCGATCATGGCGCTCTCTTCGCCGCAGATATAGGCCCCAGCGCCGCGGCGGACCTCGACATAGCCTTCAGCGATCAAACCGTTTTTCTCCAGGACACGGATCTCCTTGGCGAGAATGTCGAGCACGGCCGGGTACTCGTCACGCATATAGATATAGACTTTTTCAGCTCCTACACCCCATGCGCCGATCAGCATGCCCTCGAAGAACTGGTGTGGCTTGGTCTGCAGGTAGAGACGGTCCTTGAAGGTGCCTGGTTCGCCCTCGTCGCCATTGATGCACAAATAACGTGGTCCTTTGCCGGCGCGCACGAACTTCCATTTCTGGCCAGACGGAAAGCCGGCGCCACCGAGGCCCTTGAGGCCAGCTTCAAGCAATGTCTCGATTACTTGATCCGGCGTCTGTTTGCCAGCCCGCAGAGATTTGAGCACCCCGTAACCATCTGTCTTCACATAGGCTTTGTAACCCTGGTATTTCGGTTTTTCCGGCCTTACGTCCCGGTTCTTGGCGGCATTGAGTAGCTTCGGCACGGATATGTTGCCAAAATAATTTCGGCCAACCGCCGCAGCCGGTGCCTGATCGCATAACCCCATGCAGGGCGCGTGCACGACACGGACATATTTCGGTGCCTTGGCGCCAAGTTTTTTCAGTATGTCCTGGGCACCGGCCATTTCACAGGACAGGGAGTCGCAGACCCGGATCGTGACTTCGGGGGGTGCTTTGTCGCCCTCCTTAACGACATCGAAGTGATGATAGAACGTTGCAACTTCAAATACCTCGGCTTGGGCCAGACGCATTTCGCTTGCGAGCGCGGCGAGATGGGCGGCGGACAGATGGCCGAATTTGTCTTGGATGAGATGCAGGTGTTCAATCAGCAGGTCTGCCCGGCGTGGCCGGTCTTTCAGCAGTTTCTGGATTTCTTTGAGTGCGACAGGGTCGGTCTGGCGGCCCTTTGGAAAGGCGCGGGCCTTTGATCTGCCACCGCGGCCGGGCCTTACCGGCTTGAACTTACGTGAAGGGGTGCGCTGGTTCATGTCGTCCCCCCGCCCAGTTGTAGCCTTGAACATCCTCAATGATGTATTGCACTGCGTACCTATGCTATCACGCTTGCGCAACAGCCGCTGTCGCGACCGTCTTGCAATGATTAAATTTCATTCTTGGAATATACCATGGCTGCTGATGACACAAGCCGGTTGGACGGGGTTACCGAACAAATCGACGTGCGCGGCATGCTGTGCCCGCTGCCGGTGTTGAAAGCGCAAAAACGGTTAAAAATCATGGAAAACGGCGATTTGTTGAGGGTGTTGGCAACCGATCCCGCAGCGATTATTGATTTTCCGCACTATTGCAATGAAGTTGGTCACGAGCTTGTTTCGTCTGACGAGAGTGATGGCGTGTTGATCTTTGTCATTCGAAAAAATCATACCACGTGATCTGGTGGCATGAATTGTCAGTCAGGTTTGCTGCAAGATTTCGCTGATCTTGACCTCGGCCGCACCATTGAAGCCAACGATAATCTCACCCTTGGCGTCGATAACCGGCCGCTTCAGCAGAGCCGGGTTGCGGGCAATCAGACCAATGGCCTTGGACTCGTTAAGATCGGCTTTTTCCGATTCCGCGAGGCTGCGCCACGTGGTGCTCTTGCGGTTAAGGGTGGTTTGCCAGCCGACGGCGGCCACGAAACGGGCAATGTCTGGCTCGGTCATCTCACCGCCTCGGACATCGATGAATTCAACGGTGATGTCGCGGTCCTTCATCCATTTGAGCGCCTTGCGGCAGGCGTCGCAGTTCTTCAGGCCATAAAGTTTCATTGCCGATCTCCACGCCTAAGCGATAGCGTGTCATCGCGAAACGCATCGGCGCCGCCGTGGACCGGGTCGGTAAAGGCTTGGAACAGCTTGTCGAGCTCCTGGCGCTCGATGTCGCGGGTAATGAATACCAGCCGCGAGCGGTGATCGTCGTCCGGCCAAGCCTCTAGCCGGACCGGCGGATGGAAGACATGCTGAACGCCATGAATGACCATCGGGCGGGTCTCGTCATCATCCAACTTGACGATCCCCTTGACGCGCAGCAGATTGGGGCCGTGGTAGCTTCGCAGCAGTTCCAGGAACAGCTCGAAACCCCATAGGCTGATAGGTTTGTCGTTGGCGATCGAAAATGCCCGGATGTGATCATCGTGGCGATTGACGTCATGGTCGTGGCCGGCATGATCGTGAGCATGCGTGGTGCTGCCGCGGCGGCGTCGACCTCTCGCCGCCCGCTTGGGTACCTCATAGGCGTCGGCGGCCAGCCATCGTGCGACATCGGGTGATTTGGTTTCGGGATCATATAGCCCGGCATTGAACAGGCGGTTGGCGGAGACATCGCGCTGGACCTCCAGCAGCCGGGCGGCCGGATTGAGCCTGCGCAATCGGCCGACGATCTCGAACAACTGGTTCTCGCCTGGAACGCCGACCAGTAGGTCCGCCTTGGTCAACACGATGCGATCAGCGACGGCGACCTGTTTGACGGCTTCTGCATGGCGGTCGAGCGTTTCGGGGCCGTTGTAGGCATCGACAACTGTGATGACGCCTTCGAGGCGGAAACGCTGTAGAAGATAGGCATGGTTCATCAGCGTGTGCAGGACAGGGGCCGGATCGGCGAGTCCGGTGGTCTCGATGACCACCCGGTCGAATGCCATGACATCGCCTGTATCGCGCCGCTCGATCAACCTGATGAGCGTGTCGACAAGATCGCCACGAATGGTACAGCAAAGGCAGCCTGAGGCCATTTCAAAGATATTGTCGTCGGCGGTCTCGACCAGCAGGTGGTCAAGGCCAATCTCACCGAACTCGTTGATGATGACAGCGGTGCCGGCCATTGCAGGATCGCTCAGCAGCCGGTTGAGCAGGGTGGTCTTGCCGGCGCCGAGAAATCCTGTCAGCACCGATACCGGAACGGGAGACCTTGTATCGTCTTTGTGCCCCATGACCCAACCACGCGCTATTGCCGTTCTATCCGCTTGCTCTTCCGTTCGACCTTTATGCTTTTTTGCTCCACCGGCTTGCGTGTCTGCTTTGCCGTATTGGGCTTCCGCTTTGCCTGCTTGGATTTCCTACGCTTCTTTTTGGCCTTCTTGTTTCGCTTTTTTTTCGCTTTACGCGCTTTGCGGGCAGCTCGCTCAGCAGCCTCCTTTTTTGACAGCCGGGCCATTTCGGTGAATTTCGAGGGCGGCACCACTTTACAGTGATTGCTACGCGATTTGAGCTGAGAACATAGATTGAGGGCGGTTTCCTGGCGAATCGACCAAATGGTCGGAACATAGTTCCTGGTGTAGGGTACACGCATGACGCCGGCCTTGCCGCCTTCGATCAAGCTGCGGGTCAGAAGAGTCTGGCCATCGAGCATGGCTTCGGCGGTGAGCGGGCCGCGATACTTGCCCAGTGTGACGCCCCAGCCGGACATTTCCTTGATTCTGGCGAGTTTGACGCCGCGTTTGTGGCACACGCGCTTTCGCATGTTGGCCGGCGCGCCGACCCGGTTGCTGAGAGCGGCGATGCGGCCATTGCCGCCGATATAGCGCCGTTTGCTGGCAAAGGCTGCCTCGAGCAGCAGTTCGGCGAACCTGGTGCGCGGGGCAGCCGCCTTGTGGCCGAGCACGACGGCGACCAGTTGGCGACCGTTGCGGGTGGCGCTGGCAACCAGATTGAAGCCGGAGGCACAGACGAAGCCGGTCTTCATGCCATCGGCACCCTTCATGCGGCCGATCAGGCCGTTGCGGTTGCGCAATTTGTGCTTGCCGATCTTGAGGTGGGTTTGTGAAAAATAAGATCGGAACTGCGGGAACTCCTGGATCAGCGATGCAGCCAGAATGCCCATGTCGCGGGCGGTGGTGATTTGCGCGGGATCGTGCAGCCCGTGCGGGTTAACGAAGTGAGTTGCCGTCATACCGAGGCGTTTGGCGTTGGCATTCATCATATTGACAAAACGCTGCTCACTGCCGCCGGACACGGCCTGGCCGAGGGCGACAGCGACATCATTTGCCGAACGAACCATCAGCGCGCGGATGGCAAAATCGACACTGAACTGGCTGCCCGGCTTGAAGCCCAGTTTGCTCGGCGGCTGTTTGGCCGCCTGCTTGGTCATCTTGATCTTCTGCTTGAGCGACATCTTGCCGGCCTGCACGGCGCGGAAGGTTACGTAGACTGTCATCAGCTTGGTCAGCGAAGCCGGATGCCAAGCATCGCCCGCCTTGTGGGCCAGGAGAACATCGCCGGAGCGTGCATCGAAGACCAGGCTGGGCCCGGCCACGGCAGGTGCCGCGGTAAGGACCAGCAACATCAATACTGACGCGATGAATGCTTTGATCGGCATTTTTGGTGGCTACGCCTGCCTGTAAGAAATTAACGCCCGAGTTCTCTCTAAAAGCGCCTTCGCGCTCCACCAATTGACCCGGTGCAGTCCTAGCATTGGATGGGTGGGCGATCAATGACAAGGTTGCGGTGATAACGTGACGCGAGGCTGACCGGCCAGTTTTCGACTTCACAAGTTCGCGACTTCTTTGGTGCCCCTGGCCGGACTCGAACCAGCACGCCCTTGCGGGCAACAGATTTTGAGTCTGCCGCGTCTACCAGTTCCGCCACAGGGGCCTCAAATCGGCGCGATCATAGGCATGCGGCGCGCCGCGTCAACCGGATACTGCCACAAATCTGCAATAGACGAATCAAGTGATTAACCGTATCTGGCGAGCCATGCTGAGACGGCTATATGATTGGGTGATGGGTCTGGCGGCGCACCGCAATGCGACCGGTGTGCTGGCGGCAGTGGCGTTTGTCGAAAGTTCGGTGTTTCCGATCCCGCCAGATGCCATGCTGATCCCGATGGCGTTGGCGAACCGCAATAAGGCGTGGTTTTACGCCACCGTCGCGACGATCGCTTCGGTGATCGGCGGACTGCTCGGCTATGTCATCGGCTATTTTCTCTATGATACGGTCGGTCAGGCGATCATCTCGTTTTACGGTTTGGCAGAAAAGTTCGCCAGTTTCTCCGCCAGGTACAACGAACACGGCCTGGCCATCGTGTTTTTTGCTGGGCTGACGCCGTTTCCCTACAAGGTCATCACCATTGCCAGCGGTGTCACCAAAATGGCGCTGCCGATCTTTGTCGCAGCCAGCATCGTGTCGCGCGGCATGCGGTTCTTCCTGGTATGTGGGCTGCTCTACTGGTTCGGCCCGCCGATCAAGGATTTTATCGAGAAATATCTCGGCTGGCTGACGCTGGCTTTCGGCATTTTACTGGTTGGCGGGTTCGTTGCAATCCGCTATGTGTTTTGACGAAATGATTGCGTTAGACCAGTTCGATACCAGCCGAGCCACGCTGGCTGTGTTCGTCATATCATTGGCCACCATTTTGGGCGCCTTGGGTTTTGAGCTGATTGGAGGTTATTGGCCCTGTCCTTTATGCCTCATGCAGCGCTGGGCCTATTATGCGGTTGTGCCGCTCAGTCTAGTGCTGTTGTTCGCCGCCGGGCCCGACCGGCAACAACTGGTCCGCTGGGGCCTCGTCCTGTGCGGCCTGATCGCTCTGGCGAATGCGGGTCTTGGCGCCTATCACTCGGGTATCGAATGGAAGTTCTGGCCGGGGCCTGCTTCTTGCGCTGGCGGTACGGGGCTGTCCGGTGGGCTGCCGGACCTCAGCAAAGCCCATGCCGTGTCATGTGATGACGCGCAATGGCGCTTTGCCGGGTTGTCTTTTGCCGGCTGGAATGTCGTTGTTTCGCTGATTATAGCCGGGGCGGCGTTTCGCGGCGCACGCGGCCATTACGGCTCGAGCACGGTATCCCAATAGAGATAGTCCTGCCAGCTTTCATGCAGGTAGTTCGGCGGGAACAGCCGGCCGTTCTTGTGCAGCTGGTAGACGGTCGGACGGATCGGCTTTTGCGCCGGCCACATGTGCGCCTGATCGGGCATCAGTCCGCCCTTCTTCAGGTTACAGGGCGAACAGGCGGTGACCACATTGGCCCATGTGGTCTGGCCGCCGCGCGAGCGCGGGATCAGGTGATCGAAGGTCAGATCGTTGCCGCTGCCGCAATACTGGCACTCGAACCGGTCGCGCAGGAACACATTGAAGCGGGTAAAGGCCGGGTACACGGCCGGCTTGATGTAAGTCTTCAGCGACACAACGCTGGGCAACCGGACTGCAAGGCTCGGGCTGTGCACCTC
>JAEKFU010000649.1 GCA_016522385.1 Pseudomonadota bacterium | reverse complement strand
ATCTATGAGGGCAAGGTCGTCAAGGTTGTCGACTTTGGAGCGTTCGTCAATTTTTTCGGCCCGAAAGATGGTCTTGTGCACATTTCCGAGCTGGCACCGCAACGCGTGAACAAGGTCACCGACATTGTCAATGAGGGTGATCAGGTAAAGGTGAAATTGGTTGGCGTCGACAATCGCGGGAAGGTCCGTCTGTCGATGAAAGCCGTCGATCAGGAAACCGGCGAGGACATCTCCAATAAGGGTTCCGACAAGGACGCCAAAGAAGCCGGTTGATGGTTTCCTGTGACAACCAAACCTGAAACGCGCGTCGGTTTCGGCGCGCTTTCTCGTTCAGCGGTTTATGCGGCCGAATTTGACAATGCCCTTACAGCATGGCCGGGATCACCCTATCGGGTGGTGTATGGCCATCGATGAAGGTCTTTATGTTGATGATGACCTTCTCGCCCATATCGATCCGCCCCTCGATAGTTGCCGATCCCATATGCGGGAGCAGCACCGCATTTCTCTGTTTCAATAGGCGCGGGTTGACAGCCGGCTCGTGTTCGAACACATCAAGCCCGACACCGCCAAGTTCATCCGCGTCCAGCATTCGCGCCAGCGCGTTCTCGTCGATTATTTCGCCACGTGCCGTATTGACCACAATGGCCTCTGGTTTGAGCAGTTTGAGGCGACGGGCCGATAGCAGATGAAATGTGGCAGGTGTGTGCGGGCAGTTAACCGACACGATGTCCATTCGAGCCAGCATCTGGTCAAGGCTTTCCCAATAGGTTGCCTCGAGTTCTTCTTCTATGCTCTGATGCACCCGTTTGCGATTGTGATAGTGGATCTGCAGGCCGAACGCCCTGGCTCGCCGCGCCACCGCCTGGCCGATTCGCCCCATACCGATGACACCCAGCCGTTTGCCATAAATCCGATGCCCGAGCATCCACACCGGCGACCAGCCCTGCCACACATTTTCATCACCAATGACATTGGCCCCTTCGATCACCCTGCGGGCCACTGCAAGGATCAGCGCCATCGTCATGTCGGCCGTGTCTTCGGTTAGTACGCCAGGCGTATTTGTGACGATTATCCCGCGGTGAATGGCCGTCTCAACGTCAATATTGTCGACGCCAGTGCCGAAATTGGCGATCAGTTTGAGCTGATCGCCAGCCTGCATGATAAGGCCTTTATCGATTCGGTCTGTAACCGTTGGCACCAAAATTTCAGCGGTTTTGACGGCTTCTGCCAGCTCAACCTGACCCATTGCCTGATCGTTTTCGTTCAGCTTTGTATCGAACAATTCGCGCATTCTGGTTTCCACGACGTCTGGAAGTTTGCGCGTGACAATGACCAATGGCTTGCGCTTTGACATTCACCATTCTCCCCAATGACGACACGGTTTAACCAATTTTAACCCTGAAATGACAGTGATTTAACAAAATTGCTGACTGGATTTCACAGCGTGGACAGTAACCGCAGTTACCATAAACGAAATTCTAGCATGCCGCTTTCTTTATGTCTCCGAAACGGTGTTGTAAACTGCGTGTTGCAATCGCACGGATCACCGGAAGATTGCCAGGGGATAAATGGGCTTGCCGGAATCGTTAATTTGTTGCACAAACTCCATAAGCGGGCTTGTGCACACGGACGGCGCAAGTTAGGGGGAAATGAATAGACCGATGTCGAGGCATGCAACGCGGCGCTATGGCGTCAGTGCTATAGCCATGGGGATGTTGGGGGTTTTCGTTCTGGCCGGAATTGCCTATGCAATTCTGGGCGCCCGTTCTGATGCGACGGCCGGTGGAACGGCGATATCTGGTGAAATTACCGGTTCTATCGCAGCATTGCCGGTCCGCAGTCTCGGCAAGAGCGGTTTGCCGTTGCCCCGCTTCGTCAGCCTAAAAACCGATCGGGTCAACGTACGCCGTGGCCCATCCAGCCAGCATGATGTGTCATGGGTTTTCACTCGCAAGGAATTGCCGGTTGAGATAATTGCGGAATTTGAACATTGGCGTCGCGTACGTGACAGTGATGGTGAGGAAGGCTGGGTCTACCAGAGCTTGCTTGCCGGCCGGCGCACGGCGATGGTCGCGCCATGGCGCAAGGACAACACTGTGCCTTTGCACATTGAGCCCTCAGAGGTGTCCACCAAAATCGCGTTCATTTCCGGTGGTGTCGTTGGACGGGTCAAGTCATGCGACGGTGACTGGTGTCACGTCACAGTTGCTGACTATGAAGGATTTGTTGAGCAGGCGATGCTCTGGGGCGTCTATCCGGGCGAGCAGGTTGAGCGTTAGGAACATTTGAAGTTAAGTCGGACCAGATCCGATAAAAGCAGAACGCGCCAATTAGGCATCACGCAACCGCACGATCACATCAATTCGGTCAATCTTTTTGCCTGTCGGCGTTTCGGGGATGCCGACCACGCGAAGATTGCCGTCCGGGATATCCACCAGGCGTTCCTCGCCCTCGATATAGAAATGATGATGGCTTGATGTGTTGGTGTCAAAGTAGGTTTTTTGACCTTCGATGGCTACCTCGCGCAATAGTCCGGCCTTGGTAAACTGATTAAGCGCATTGTAGATCGTGGCCAGCGAAACAGGCACATTAGCCATCACTGCTTCGGCATGAAGCGCCTCAGCGGTCACGTGCCGGTTGCCTTGCGCAAACAAAAGTTCAGCCAGGGCCAATCGCTGACGCGTTGGCCTGAGACCACTTAGGCGCAACTTGCCTTCAAATGCCGTAGTCCCTTCAGAAATCATCTGACTTTCTCCAACTGCAAATCTAAATAGCCCCATACTATTGGTCCCGCATACTAGAAGTACAAAATTTGTTGCCCTGCCGCAAATATCAATCCTGACCGTGATATGCGCCGCAGATTGGTACTTGACCGGTGAGGGCGCCTTGCCGGATAACGCTGCCTAACAAATCCAGCAATCAACCGGGCACATAAGCTGGCATGGTTGCACACGCATGTGAGGTAACGTGGCTCCATGGCCGATCGCAAATCCAGTTTCGACTACGAAGACCTCTTGAAGTGCGGACGTGGCGAGCTTTTCGGCCCCGGCAACGCGCAGTTGCCCCTCCCTCCGATGTTAATGTTCGATCGCATTACCCATATCAGTGAGGATGGCGGTAGCAACGGCAAGGGGGTGGTCACCGCGGAGCTCGATATCAGCGAGGATCTATGGTTCTTCGCCTGCCATTTCCAGGGTGATCCGGTCATGCCCGGCTGCCTCGGGCTCGATGCGTTGTGGCAGCTTGTAGGGTTCTATCTCGGATGGCTCGGCGCACCGGGAAAGGGTCGCGCGCTCGGTGTCGGCGAGGTTAAGTTCACTGGCATGGTGGTGCCGAGCGTCAAGCAGGTTGAGTATATCATCGACTTCAAGCGGGTGATCTTGCGCAGGTTGAATATGGGTATTGCAGACGGAACACTTAAGGCGGACGGAGAAGTGATTTATAGCGCAAGCGATCTCAAAGTTGGCTTGTTCACGCCGGATGCCTAACTTAGAGTGTTAAGCGGCAACGTGTATGTCGTGACTTGGGGCCGAGGCCGGCCGGCGACATCGTATAGGGATAGTAAAGGAACTGCGGATTGATGAGGCGTGTAGTTGTCACCGGCTTAGGCATTGTTTCCAGCATTGGTAACAATGCTCAGGAAGTCGTTGCCTCATTGCGCGAAGCAAAGAGCGGCATTGTGGCAGCGGATGACTATGCCAAGCTCGGCTTTAGGTGCCAGGTGCATGGCGCGCCGAACATGGACCTGGAAACGGCTGTTGATCGCCGGGTACGCCGTTTCATGGGCGATGGAGCGGCATGGAACTGGGTGGCAATGCAACAGGCGATCGCCGACTCAGGCCTGGAAGAAGACGAGGTCAAAAACGATCGCACCGGCATCGTCATGGGCTCTGGTGGTCCCTCGACACGCGCCATAGTGGCCTCTGCTGACACCACACGCGAACGCGGGCCGAAGCGCGTTGGCCCATTTGCCGTGCCGGCCGCCATGTCGAGCACCAACTCGGCAACCCTTGCCGTGCCGTTTGGCATTCGGGGCGTCAATTACTCCATCTCGTCGGCCTGCGCGACATCGACTCATTGCATCGGCAATTCCGCCGAACTGATCCAGTGGGGCAAGCAGGACGTGATGTTTGCCGGCGGTGGTGAAGAACTCGATTGGACATTGTCGGTGTTGTTCGATGCAATGGGCGCGATGTCTTCCGGCTACAATGACTGCCCGTGTGTTGCCTCTCGTGCCTATGACAAGGATCGCGATGGTTTCGTCATTGCCGGCGGTGCCGGCGTGCTGGTACTCGAGGAGCTGGAACATGCCAAGGCCCGCGGTGCCAAAATTTATTGCGAAATTGTCGGCTACGGCGCTACATCCGATGGCTTTGATATGGTTCAACCATCCGGTGAAGGTGCGGCCCGTTGTATGCGCCAGTCCCTTCAGAACGTTGAAGAGAAGATCGACTACATTAACCCGCATGCCACTTCTACACCGATTGGCGATATCCGTGAGATCGAAGCGATTCGAGAGGTATTTGGCAATGACCTACCAGCCATTGCGGCCACCAAATCCTTGACCGGCCATTCGCTCGGTGCTGCGGGTGCCCAGGAGGCTATTTACTCGATTCTTATGATGAAGAACGGCTTCATTTGCGAAAGTGCGAACATAAAGGAACTCGATCCGGCCTTTGCCGACATACCCATCACCCGGCAGCGTGTTGATGGTGCCGAGCTGAACCTGGTGATGTCGAATAGTTTCGGATTCGGCGGCACCAATGGTTCCCTCGTTTTTCAACGTTACGCTGCTTAATCACCCAAGCAACAACTAACACGGATCAACATTGACATGAGCGCCGGTGCTGAAAGCGCGTTGATGAAGGGCCGCCGCGGCCTGATCATGGGCGTCGCCAATGATCATTCCATCGCGTGGGGAATTGCCCGCACTCTTGCGGCCCATGGTGCAGAGCTGGCTTTTACCTACCAAGGTGAGGCTTTTGGCCGACGGGTGACGCCACTGGCCGAGTCGGTTGGCAGCACTCTCGTATTTCCTTGTGACGTAGAAGATACCAGCACCGTCGATGAGGTATTCGAGCGACTCTCGAACGAGTGGGGCAGTCTCGACTTTCTCGTGCATGCTGTTGCATATTCCGACAAGGAAGAGCTCAAAGGCCGCTATGCCGACACCAGCCGTGAAAATTTCATCCGCACCTTGGTCGTCTCGTGCTTTTCTTTCACAGAGCTTGCGCGCCGTGCCGCCGAGCTCATGCCTCACGGCGGCACAATGTTAACGCTAACCTATGGTGGCTCGACCCGGGTCATGCCCAATTATAACGTTATGGGTATCGCCAAGGCGGCGCTTGAATCATCGGTCCGTTATCTAGCTTCCGACTATGGCCGTGCCGGTGTGCGGGTGAATGCCATCTCGGCCGGTCCGATGCGCACCCTGGCCGGCGCCGGTATCTCGGATGCCCGTGCCATGTTTGCCTTTCAGAAACAGCATTCACCGCTAAAGCGCACAGTCACCCTCGACGATGTCGGTGGTGCCGCACTGTACCTGCTGTCACCACTCTCTGGTGGCGTAACTGGAGAGATTCACTATGTTGATGCTGGCTACAACACCATCTCGACGCCACGCCCGGAAGACCTCGTCAACGATAACGGCGAGTGAAGCACCTTAGTTGAAGCAGCACCAGACCGTGCCCCGCGCCCGACCAATTCTGGATGGAACCCTCGGCGTGGCTCGGCCGCCGATGCGGAGTGGTGCCGGGTTGCCGCCAGAGCGTGTCTTTCTCATATGAAACGTCTAGTTACGGAACGCAGCGCGATGTGGGTCATCGGGCAAGTTCGGTAACGACGTCCGATGGCCGGATTTGGGCCACCGAAGGCCGTGTTTGTGCGCCCGGTGGACGTCGTTATGCTCCGCCTGTGGTCAACCAGACCACGGCGCGAAGCATGCCTAGCGAGCAGACGGAGAAACGCGGTCAAATGATTCCATATGAGAAAGACACGCTCTAAAGGTGCCCGCTCAAATCGGTAATCGTCGGATGCCGCCCGGTTAGCGGATTGTCTGCGCGCCAATTCAATTTGGCGGTGTAGCTGCGCGCGGCCAGGGCATCATACATCAAGATGCGGCCGGCCAACGTTTCGCCGACGTTAGTAATTTCCTTGATTATTTCCATCGCCTGAATTGACCCGATGATACCGGTGATCGCTCCTATGATTCCGACCTCGGCACAACTGAGCACTGAGCCTTCCGGCGGCGTTTCTTCGTGCAGGCAGCGATAGCTCGGGTAAGGCGTGCCGTCCGGCAGTGTCTCGTGCGGTTTGAATGTGGCAACTTGGCCGTCAAACTGCCCAACGGCCGCGGATACCAAAGTTTTTTCCACCAGATAGCACGCATCCGATACCAGGAACCGCGTAGCAAAGTTGTCGCAGCCATCGGCAACCAGATCATACCGACCCATGATGTCTATCGCGTTGTCAGCGGTTAACCGCTCAGGCCATGTTTCAACCGTAACGTGAGGATTGATATCACCGATCATCGCCGCGGCGCTGTCGGTCTTCCTGTCACCGACCCGCGGTGTCGTGTGAATGATCTGGCGCTGCAGATTTGACAGGCTAACCACATCATCATCAATTATGCCAAGCGTGCCGACCCCGGCTGCTGCCAGATACATCAGCACTGGTGCCCCCAGCCCTCCGGCACCGATCACCAGCACCCGGGCCTCTTTCAAACGCTGTTGGCCCGCCCCGCCGATCTCGTGCAAGATGATATGCCGGGCATAGCGTTCCAGCTCTTTATCCGATAGCGCCATCCGTCTGCCAGAGCTCCCTGAATTCCAGAAAATCGTGAAGCCAGTTATCGTGTTCCTGAAGATCCAAACCCGCTGGCACCACGCGCGGTCTCAGCCAGGTCGCTGGTTTCGATCAGTGTAGCCCGCGTCACCGGTGCAATAACAATCTGCGCAATGCGCTCGCCGCGCAGGACGGCGAACGGTTCGGTGCCGTGATTGACCAGGATGACCTTGATCTCGCCGCGGTAATCGGCATCGATGGTACCAGGTGAATTCAACACCCCAATTCCGTAACGCGAGGCAAGACCTGAGCGCGGGCGCACCTGTGCTTCATAACCGACCGGCAGCGCAATTGCGATGCCGGTTGCTATCAGCTTCCGTTCGCCCGGTGCCAGAACCTCGGGCATCTCGGCACCGATGGCAGCTCGCAGATCCATTCCGACCGAACCGGAGGTTTCATATGTCGGCAACTGGAGCCCAGCGCCGTGTGGCAACCGCTTCAGGTGAACCTTGATGTCGTTCATGGGCGCATCACTCAGCCGCCTTGGCCGGCGTGTCAAGCAGACCGGCAAGGTGCTGCATCAATCTGTCGGCAACGGCATCTTTGCTCATCTCCGGCCAACTCTCCACACCGCCTGCCGACACCAGGTGAACGCTATTACGCATTCCCCCCATTACGTCGGACTCCGGGCTGACATCATTGGCAACCACAATATCGCAGTTCTTTTTCACAAGCTTCGCCTTGGCATTCTCAACCAAGTCATCGGTCTCCGCCGCGAAACCGATCACAATAGCCGGCCGTTTCTTGCTGGACTTGGCGATTGTCGCCAGTACGTCCGGGTTCTCCACAAGCTCAAAAAATGGTGGTGCTCCCCCAGCCTGCTTCTTCACCTTGCTGTTAACCTGCTCTGCCACACGCCAGTCCGCAACAGCTGCGGCAAAGATCGCGATGTCCGCCGGCAACGCGGCCTGACAGGCCTCCAGCATTTCTGCGGCGGTTTCAACAGGCTGCACCTCAACACCCGGGGGCAGAGGCTGATGCACTGGCCCGGACACCAGGATCACCTGTGCCCCGAGCTGCTGCGCTGCACGTGCGATCGCATAGCCCTGACGGCCCGATGACCGGTTGGCGATATAGCGGACCGGATCGATCGGCTCATGCGTCGGTCCGGCGGTGATCAAAACTTTTCGTCCGCTGAGCGATTTTGGTTGATCGGACTCGAGCATCTTGTCGATCTGTTGGAGTATCTCGGCCGGTTCTGCCATGCGCCCGGGACCGTGTTCACCGCAAGCCATATCGCCGTCGTTTGGGCCAACGACCTCAACGCCGTCGCGTATCAGCAGATCCAGGTTGCGCTGCGTTGCCCTGTGCTGCCACATACGCACATTCATTGCCGGGGCGATCAGCACCGGTGTGTCGGTGGCCAGTAGCGCCGTCGAAGCGAGGTCGTTGGCATGACCGTGCGCCATGCGCGCCATTATGTCGGCCGTGGCCGGCGCCACAACGATCAGATCGGCCGAACGGGACAATTCAATATGACCGATCTCGACCTCGTCGGTCAGATCAAACAGCGAAGAAAAAACCTTCTCGCCCGACAGCGACGCCAGCGACAGCGGCGTCACGAACTCCGCCCCGGCCCGGGTCAGGATCACCCGGATGCCGATGCCGCGCTCCTTCAGCCGGCGGATCAGCTCAAGGCCCTTATAGGCAGCAATTCCGCCACCGATGATCAGCAATACGCGTTTTGAGTCAGTCAACTGATTTCTCCAAACGTCTGCATAGGCTCATTATGCCAGAAAACGACGTTTCGCGAAGCCTCGTTCACGCTAGATGGTTTCTGTATGACCCGAGAGCGTGTCTTTCTCATATGGAATCATTTGACCGCGTTTCTGCGTCTGCTGGCTAGGCATGCTTCGCGCATGGTCTGGTTGACCACAAGCGGAGCATAACGACGTCCAGCGGGCGCACAAACACGGCCTTCGGTGGCCCAAATCCGGCCATCGGACGTCGTTACCGAACTTGCCCGATGACCCACATCGCGCTGCGT
>JAEKFU010000627.1 GCA_016522385.1 Pseudomonadota bacterium | reverse complement strand
CGTCCTAGGTGCGACGTTTCTAGGGTGTCGCACGGTCGCACGTGAGCCTTTTTGTTCCTCGCAACAACGATTTGTCTGGAATGGCCGCTGCAAGGCTTGTTCGGCGGACAACGGAAGACAGGATTATCACCAAAGCGGTGGTAAGGGTTCAAGTGAGCAACTGTCGTTGGGTTGTTCCTCGATGACGACGTCAATCACGAGGCAGTTACAACGTGACCGGTGCCGTCAACCGCGTTAACGTCCATGGCAGTTCGATCCCTCCTTGAGGCTCCTTCATGACCCTTCTCTTTCCAAACTTGTCCAAGCCAATCAAATTGGGTGGGCTGGTAGTCCGCAACCGAATTCTGTCAACCGGTCACATGACGGGCATGATATCGGCTGGCGTGCCGACGGTGAGTTTTGCCGACTATCATGAAGCCAGAGCCAGGGGCGGTTGCGGCCTGATCATCACCGAATCTGCCGCAGTTCATCCAACCTCCAATGCCTACAACATCCAGCTGACCAATGACGAAGTCATTGAGACCCTCGCGTTGACCGCGGAGCGGGTGAAACGGCACGACTGCAGAATTTTCGGGCAGCTCGGTCATGGCGGGCGCGAGACGCACTCCGGCACGGACGGCTCCATTCCTGCCGCCTACGGGCCCTCGGCGATTGCCACCGAACGGTTTCACGTCATGCCACGCGCCATGTCAAAGTCCATGATTGCAGAAGTTGCCGGCGCCTTTGGTGAAGCGGCCCGGCGCTATGAACAGGCCGGCTATGATGGCTTGGAGGTCATGGCAAGTCACGGTCTTCTGCTTGCCCAGTTTCTCAATCCGGACACCAACGTGCGTGAGGACGAATATGGTGGCTCGCGGGAGAATCGCCTGAGGTTCCTACGGGAAGTCATTGCGAACATTCGCTCATCTGTCGGGCATCGCCTGGTGCTTGGCATTCGCATCTCAGGCGATGAGTTGAACGCGGCCGGTTTGGAGACCCCCGAAGTCGTTGAGATCTGTCGCGAACTCGACGGCGATGGCGAGCTTGACTTTGTGGATGTCTGTGGTGGATCGATGACCGGGCTCGGCGGCTCGGTTCATGTGGTGCCGCCGATGAATTTCGATCCAGGATATCTGGCGCCGATCTCCGCGCAAATCCGCGAAGCGATCACTGCTGCGGTGTTCGTTGCCGGGCGCATCAACGATGTTCGTGCCGCCGAGAGCATCATTGCAAGTGGCCACGCGGACATGTGCGGCATGACCAGAGCCCAGATTTGCGATCCGGAGATGGCCGGAAAAGCGATGCGGGATGCCGTGGAAGATATTCGCGCCTGCATTGGTTGCAATCAGGCCTGCATTGGCCACATGCAGATGGGATATCCAATATCGTGCATTCAACATCCCGAAACCGGCCGGGAGGCGGGTCTTGGCAAACGCGTGCCCACCGAGAGATCCCTCAAAGTGCTGGTCGCGGGCGGTGGCCCGGCCGGCATGAAAGCAGCGGCAGTGGCAGCCGAGCGTGGTCATCGCGTGATCCTGTTTGAACAGGCACCTGAACTGGGCGGTCAGGTGAAACTGGCTCGTCAGTTGCCCGGGCGCGAAGAGTTCGGCGGTATCGTTACAAACCTCTCACAGGAGTTGAACAGGCATGGGGTCGAGGTGAGGTTGAATGTGATGCTAGACCGGGCCTTGGTCGAAGATGAGGCCCCTGATGCCGTAATGATTGCGACCGGATCACGGCCGTATATCCCGGACAATCTTGTGCTGGAATCCGCCCATGCGGTCCATGCGGCGCAGGTTCTGGACGGGGCGAACGTCGGCACACGTGTCGTGATTGCCGACTGGCGTTGCGACTGGGTCGGACTGGGCCTTGCCGAAAAACTGGTCAGAAACGGTTGTTACGTGCGCCTTGCAGTGAACGGCTACATGCCGGGTCAAAACATACAGCAATATATGCGCGACCGCTGGATCGGCGAACTGCACAAGCTGGGGGTTGAGTACACACCGTTTGCCCGACTTGTAGGTGCGGATGAAAACACCGCCTTCTTTCAGCATACGACAAGCGATGAGCCGATCGTGTTTGAAGACATGGATAC
This sequence comes from Pseudomonadota bacterium, assembly GCA_016522385.1. Lineage (GTDB taxonomy): Bacteria > Pseudomonadota > Alphaproteobacteria > Rhizobiales > Aestuariivirgaceae > JABDJG01. Next base: position 1,526 of record JAEKFU010000627.1, on the reverse strand, counting down.
TCTGGTAACCGCAACCGGATCACAATCCGATCAGACGCTTGAACGGGAGTTGACAGGCTGGCCGGGAGAGATCTGGATTGCTGGCGATGCGGTTGCACCGCGCACCTGTGAGGAAGCGGTCTTGGAAGGCCTCAAGATTGGTTCCGCCATTGGCGGCGGTCCATTGGCACAAGTGGACGCGCCGCTAAAACTGAGCCGTCATTAACGCGGGAGGGCGCAGATCTTCCCGGCTGTGATGTCCGGATTCCTGCTGAGCTTCACGTTCAGCTTTGATGACTTCATCATCGCATTCTTCGTTGCCGGCTCCAAGACGACGCTGCCGATCTACGTGTTCTCGTCGATCCGCCGCGGCATCACGCCGGAAACCAACGTCATCGCAACGACCGTCCTGGCGGTTTCCCTGACGCTGCTGATCACCGCACAGTTCCTATTGCGGACGCGCAATCCCAAAACGCCGGCCGGGCGCTGAGCCAATGCCAGATCGTGGAAAACGTGCCACGCAATCCCGCGGGCCACAAACTGCAAGGTCCGCCTTGGGCGCAAGAACAGACATTGGATTCTGGCATCGATACCCCAACAAAGAGCCATACGGGTCAATGCCGTCTGCTCAGCTGCTTTGACATCCATGAGCGCCTGATCACTGCTCGAGGCAGCGCATTGGCTGACGCTGAACAGGCTCGGGAAAAAGGTCAACACCAGCACCAAATGTTGCGGTTGAGCTAACTGCCCGGTCGTGGTTTCAGTTTGTTGTTTGCTCGATAGCAAACGTACTCGGCAGTTGTATAGCGCGCCCCGAGAATATCGGCCAATTCTTGGCAGGCGGCGCGGTTGTCAACATACCCAAATATCAGGCCGAGTTTGACAATCTCTTCAGGCCAAAGTTTCTTGGCCAACCAAAAATCGTCGAAGCCACCAATCCTGTGGCTCGAGATAAAGTGCTCCAACCGTTTCAACTGAATGTTGGAATCGGCTACAGCAATTCCGGCTGCACAGGGCATCAACAGTAGGCTGGCGGTTATCAGGATACGTTTCAGCATGGTTGGAGACCTTTTCGCACTCATGCGGCCAGCATATCCGCAATGCACTTCCGGTGGAAATACATGAAAATCATTGTTGCATGGCCGCGACAAAACCGGCCCCGCAGCTGTGCAATTCGAGACCGTACCGGCATAACAAGGGCTGGGGTACTAGAGCGGAAAACACGACGCCTGCGACACAAGCTCTTCAAATCAAAAGCCAGATTGATGTCGATCAAGGAAGATTGGATTTGGATTGCCAATAGTTACACAAAGGAAACATAAAGCGATGAAGTCATTTAGTGTATTTGTTATTGCGAGCTTAGCGGTTTGTGTCATCTTCTCTGCCGCGACGGCCGGCACATTCCTGCGTGATGATGGTCCGACACTGATCTGGGTGAAGATCAAAGCCAAACCGGGCGAAGGACGCTGGGAAGCTTGCAGGCGGGTCTATCAGCATGATGTGTATCATGTTCGTCGCGGCCCCGGGAACACGATGTGGTGCAATAT
>JAEKFU010000625.1 GCA_016522385.1 Pseudomonadota bacterium | reverse complement strand
TCAAATGGTTCCACATGAGAAAGAAATGCTCTAGACGGTCGTTGGTGGTCCCTGACGGGAGTAATCAGGATTTGATCTTGCGCAGCAGGGAGGCCAGGCTCTCCTTGCCCTTTCCGCTGGCAGCCGCTTCTTCGGGCGCCGTATCCATTTGAATAGGACGCTTCAGGATGCTGGAGCGTGCCCCGACAGCCTGGAATTGTGTCTCGGGTTCCGGCTGGGGTTGGATCTGCGCGGCTGCGGACTGCGGTGCAATAGTGGCCGCCGCGACCGGCTGTGCCGCCGCGACCGGCTGTGCTGCCGCGACCGGCTGCGCCGCCGCGACGGGATGTTGCTGCACAGGCTGCTGCTGCATGGGCTGTTGCTGCATGGGCTGTTGCTGCAGGGGGTGCGGCGCGGTCGGTGCCGGGACTGCTGGATCTTGAACTGTCGCCATCTGAGGCTGTTGTGCCAGCGCAGCTTGTTGCGCCATTTGCGCCGCGCCCGGTGTGGCCTGCGTTGCTGCCGGTGCAGGTTGTTGCATGACGGCTGCCGTCGCATCATCAACGGATTGCAGGTTTTGCGCCCGCCATCTGGCGACCACGTCAGCCAGGAAACCGGCATCGGATATATCTTTCGACCAGTTCTTGGTGAAGGATGCCGTGGTGCTTTGTGGCAGCGCATTTTGCGGCAAAAGATCAAATTTTATGCGGGTCGGCAAGGCAACGCCTTCTCCAAATGTCACGGCCTCGCCGGCACCCATCGTCGGCATAAACTCGAGCAGGCTGGCCGCCGCATCGGAAATCCCGGCTTTCAAAATCTCCTGGTCGCGTTCGTTTGACAGACGCATCGAGAAAACGGTGTTGCACTGGGAAAGGATGGTCGGATCAAGCTCTGCCGGGCGTTGCGAGACGATGCACAGTGAAACACCGTATTTGCGGCCTTCTTTAGCGATCTTCGAAATCGCCCGCTTGGTCGGCTCAAAGCCTGCCGAATTGTCGATCGGTACATAGCGGTGCGCTTCTTCACAAACAAAAGTGATCGGCACCTGACCCCCGCTATAAAGCCCGAAATCAAATGCCAGTCGTGCCAGAACCGACACCACCACATTGATGATTTCCGAGGGCAGGCCACCCAGTTCAAGAACGGTGATTGGTTTATTGTCGACAGGAATCCGGAAAATCCGTCCGAGCACTTCGGCCATCGTGTCCTGCACCGTCAGGCTGCCGAACATGAAGGCATAACGCGGATCGCGGGTTACAACTTCGATACGCGCCTTGATGCGCTTGTAGGGAGCAAGACCGCCCTTGAGCTCGAGCTTGCCGATATATTCCTCGAGCAACGATATCAGATCAGATGCACGATACGGCACTGGCGTATCGATTCCGATATTCTGGCCGTCGCCATTTTCCTTGGCACGCAGCACGGACAGCCGGTCCTTGCGCTGATTCGACATATAACGGACCTTGGCCATCGGGATCAGCTCACGCAGGATCTCGATGTCCTGCTCGCGGCCTGAATGGTGAGCGATCAGAATTTCAACGATTTCGTCGAAGTTCAACAACCAGAACGGCAGGTTCATATTTTCCGGTTTGACGACTTCGGCAAGCCCCTGGAATGAGGCGGCGTATTCACGGTGGACATCGAGAAGCAGTACGTGCGCCTTTGGGTTCTTCTCAAGAATCCGGCGTAAGATCAGTGCAACCGAGCACGATTTACCGGTGCCAGTGGTCCCAAGAACAGCAAAGTGCTTGCCGAGCAACTCGTCAATCTTGACCATGGCCGGTATGCTGCGGTCCTGTTGAATGGCGCCAATGCGAATTGACGATTCAGCGTCACAAGCATAGGCCATTTCCAGCTCGGCCTTGCTGGCCCGGCAAACCAGATCTCCCAGTCCAGGATAGTTTGAAATGCCGCGGCGAAAGTGGGTCGGCGAACCGTCTTCGTCCTTGGGTAACTCTCCGATGAACTCCACCTCAACAATTCGTACCTCCTGTTCGTCCTGCGAGTGGGACGGCATCGGCGCACTCAGGGCCGAGACCAGCGCCAAGGATACGGATGCATCTGTTTCCACTTTCAACAAAGTGCCGATTTCCGGACTGCGGTTTAGTTCCGGGCCCGTCGCAGCATCGCCCGCATCCAGCAGGATGATGGCATGGCCGCCAGTGACTGCGACTATCCGGCCGATGCGTTCAAAAACGGGCAGACCGTTCTGGTCCTCACCATTGGCCACTTGATCAGTAGACTGTGCTGCGTGTTCTTCCATAGGCCTAATGCTGTGTTGTTTCCGTGGCGCGCTCTTCGAGTCCTGCAGGTCGAGTTGCCGGCTGATTGGACTGGTGCACGCCTCTAGCGTCAGATTTGGCCGGGTTCGGAGGCAGCGTTATGGTCACGCGCGTGCCGGAATTTTTTTCGCTTTCAATTTCCAATGTGCCACCGTGCATGCGCACCAGCGCAACCGCAATTGGCAGTCCGAGACCTGTGCCTTCGTGGGATTTGTTCAGTCCGCCGTTGATCTGACCGAACGGCGTCAAAGCGGTATCGATTTCTGTTGGCGTCATGCCCCCGCCGTTGTCAGCGACCGAAATTCGAACAAAGTCGCCGGCAATTCGCTTGGCCTCAAGCAGAACTTTTCCGCCTTCCGATGTGAATTTGACAGCGTTCGAGAGCAGGTTGATAAGGATTTGTTTGAGCCGCAGTGAGTCAGCATAGACGTCGATCGCCGCCTCATCGATCGCATAGCGCATCGCGATGTTTTTTTCTTTGGCCTTAGCGCCGGCGATCAGCACACAGCTTTCGACAACGCTGCGCAGGTCGAACATTTCCCGATTAATAGTCAACTTTCCCGCTTGAATCTTCGAAACATCGAGAATTCCATTGATAAGCGCGAGGAGGTGTTCTGCGGCCTGTTTTATGTAATTTGAATACTGGCTGACTTTTTGTGGGTCGGCATTATCCTCGCCCGCAAGCATGTCCGAAAAGCCGATTATGGCGTTGAGCGGTGTCCTGAGCTCATGGCTCATATTGGCAATGAACTCGGATTTCGATTTTGAGGCGAGTTCGGCTTCGACCTTTGCGGCGCTGAGAGCCAGCGATGTGCGATGACGCGCGACAGCACTCCCGAGGTGGCCAGAATAGTTGGCCATCATCGAATCTTCTTTGAACCACTGCCTGCCAAACGTGCGCATCAGCTTGCTCCCACGGCATCAGCGATATCAGAAAGCCAATAATGAGCCGTTAACCGATGTGTGAAGGTTGTTCACATAATTGTTGAAGCGTCGATTAGGGCGCTCAGATGAGCACAGAAAATTTTGGCACCCCTTAGCTTGGGTTGACAGCAACCAGCCCTTTACCGCGCTGTTCAAGCTGCTAAACTGGCGCCAACGCATTGATTTGACGCGGTTTGGCCTGCCAGCTTCACAGCGCAGATACGCTGTTGAAGCCTTTGGCGCCGCTGCGCTGGGATGGTTTACAGTGGATGCGCGAAGCGCCTCAGGTTCACACCTGCACAGGTCGCGGCGCAATGATGGCAACAAGCCATTCGCCGCAAGCCGGTTTGCCCGTGGCAAATTCGGCGAATTTGAATCCGCATCGGAATTACGCAATTCGGGGGTGCCGCTCTATGGCGCACTCGATCTGGGCACCAACAATTGCAGATTGCTCCTTGCCCGCCCGGACCCGTCCGGTTTTAGCGTTGTCGATGCGTTTTCGCGGATTGTCAGACTGGGTGAAGGCGTAAGCCGGACCGGGCGGTTGAATGATGACGCAATGGAGCGCACGATCAGCGCCATTCGCGTTTGTGCCTACAAGCTGAAGTGGTGGCGCGTCAAGCATGCCCGGCTGGTCGCGACCGAAGCCTGCCGAATGGCGGCAAATGGCGGTGAATTTATTGATCGGATCGTCAGCGAAACCGGCTTGGCGCTTGAGATTATCGACCGCGAGAACGAGGCTGAACTGGCTGTGGCCGGCGCCGCCCCTTTGATCGATGATCGCTCCGACAAAGTGCTGGTGTTTGATATCGGCGGTGGATCGACCGAACTGATGTGGTTGAACATTGTTCGAGGCAGGTACGAGCTCAGCGCCTGGACTTCTGTTCCAGCTGGTGTCGTCACCTTGGCGGAGTGGTTCGGCGGCAGGACTGTCTCAATTGATGATTTTCGCTTAATGCGCGAGCAGGTGCGCCCGCTCCTGCGCAAGTTTTCCAATCAGATCGACGAGATGCACGGTCGCCCGGTAACCGCGGATCACCTTCTGGGTACCTCAGGCACCATAACGACGGTGTGCGGTGTCCATCTTGGACTCAAGCGCTACGACCGATCCAAAGTCGACGGCAGTTGGGTGACCAGTCAGGATATTGGTCAGGTGAACCATCAATTACTGCAGATGAGTTTTGAGGAGCGCGCCGCTTCCCCGTGCATCGGACATGAACGGGCCGATTTGGTGTTGGCAGGCTGTGCGATACTCGAGGAGATTCGCACCATCTGGCCTGCGCAGAGAGTGCGTGTGGCAGATCGTGGGCTGCGTGAAGGAATCCTGACACAGCTTATGCTCAAGGATAATGTATATGGCCAGTCGTCGTAGCCGGTCTCCGGATCGCTCGGGACGCAGTTTGAGGGTCAAGGTGCGCCGCACAAAAGGGCGCACAAATTCGTCACGCCGCTGGCTTGAGCGACAACTCAACGATCCCTATGTTGCTGACGCAAAACGCGAGGGCCTGAAATCCCGCGCGGCGTTCAAGTTGGCCGAGATAGATGACGAGTACCGGTTCTTGAAACCGGGATATGTGGTTGTTGATCTGGGTGCGGCGCCAGGCGGCTGGTCGCAGATTGCTGTACAACGTGTGGAAGCTGTTGAAGGCAATGGTGCGGTTTTGGCAATCGATCAGCACGGCATGGATCCGCTGCCGGGTGTTCAGTTTCACAAGCTCGATTTTCTTGACGACAATGCACCTGGCCAAATTATTGGGAAGTTGGGCGGCCGGCCCGTCAGTGTGGTCTTGTCAGATATGGCCGCGCATGCAACGGGCCATCGCCAGACCGATCATCTAAGAATCATCGCTTTGTGCGAAAGCGCGTTGGATTTTGCACGTCGCATCCTGGAGCCGGGCGGCACATTTCTGTGCAAGGTCCTTAGAGGCGGTACCGAGGCCAATTTATTGAACGTCATGAAGCGCGATTTCGCGACTGTGCGTCATGTCAAACCCAAGGCCAGCCGTGACGATTCGGCCGAACTGTATGTCCTTGCAATGGGATTTCGCCGAAGTGATGCGCGGTAGCTCGGTCGCGTTAGCCGGTAACACGCTTTGCGATTCACAAGCGGAACACCCAGCAATGCCGTCTTGCGGTGACGGAGTTGTTCAAGTCAGGAACGCGGAACCGATGGAACTTCAGCTTTTCGTGTTCGACTCTTCCGGGCCGTCCGGAGCCCGTGGTGTCAAATCATCGAGCGAAAAAGTCGGCTGCGACTTTCCAAGATTGAGCGATACCGCCAACAGGACAACGTTGACGATTACAAATAGAGCGACGAGTATGTCGATGTTAATGGCACTCATATTCATAACCCCTCACAAACAATTCCCGCATCGGTTATGCCGGGTCTTGTTAGTCAATCAGCCAAAAATGTGCTCCCTATGGCTGGAATAAGGCAGGCTTGTGCCGGTAGCGAAATGAGCATGGTAGCTGACGCAGATATCCTGGAAGATGCGATCGTGGCGCCGGGAAAGCCGTGGAGTGGGCGCATTGCGGCAGGCGACATATTGCGGTTGGTTGATCTGGAAGGCCAGCAGGCAATCGACTTTCTTTGCTACAATTTGGAAGACCCGCAAGAGCGGTATCATGCGCCCAACACAATCAAGATTCCCGGCCAGATCTATCTCAGCAAGGGATCGTCGCTATGGTCGGTCCGGGCGCGCAAGATGATGACGATAATCGAAGACACATGTGGCGGGCATGACACAATCTTCGGCTGTTGCTCATTTGCCCTGGATGAAGTGCGCTACGGCGCTACCAATCCGAGGTGCTGCCAGCTAAATTTCGAGGAAGAACTCTCCCGGCACGGTTTGGGCCCGCGTGACGTGGTGCCGAATGTCAACTTTTTCATGCGTGTGCCCGTCGCAGCCGACGGTCAGGTCATGATCGTCGACGGCATTTCCAAACCTGGTGATTATGTCGATCTGCGCGCCGATATGGACGTGCTGGTAGTACTGTCTAATTGCCCCGAAGCCTTGAACCCGGCGACCGGCTCGGGTCCGACAGCGATACGCACCATCATTTATCGGCCAAATTAGGATCTGTTGGCATTCAGGTTGTGGTGGCCGTCACACGCACGCCACCAAGATTGCCACCGTCAAACAGGCCGGCCACAGTGGCGTAGAATTCATCGAGTGCCTCGACCACTTGTTCACCATGCACCGCCACATTGCGGCTTCGATTGGTGCGATAGGCCTCAAGCCGCTCAAAGCAGAACCCTGTCCACGGCTCCGTCATGTCGGTGAACGTGACATTCTTGAAGCCGGCTGCTTCAAGGTCGGCAATGTAGTGGTCCCTTCTGGGTAAGTTCTGCCCATAAAGCATGCGCCGCACGTGCTGCAACTCGTCCGGTGTGAATTCGCCGAGGCTGAACAGGTCCTCGACATAGATCCTACCACCCGGCTTCAGCGCCTTGGAGAATTGTGCGAACAGGGCAGCATGATCTTCGATGTGGTACAGCGCCAGCCAGCTGACCAGCGTATCATGACTGTCTGGCGGCGCATCCCACGCCAGGACATCGGCGCAGACGTGATCGATATTATGCGCCAGACCACAACGCCGGGTGAGGGCGGCGGCGACTTCGTTGAGATCGTCCTGCAGTTCGAGTGCGGTCACCTTGCATCCGGTACTGTCAGCCAGATAGCGCGCCGGTCCACCCAGCCCGGCTCCGACATCGAGAACCGTGCTGTCGGCATCGATACCCGCCGACTTGATCGCCTCATCAACCGCGTCGGTGCCGAAATAGTGATATTGATCAAACTGTGACAGCGTGTCGACGTCGATCGGGTCATCATCGCTTATGCCCAGCGCCCTCAGATCTTTGAATATTCGGTCGACCTGCGAGTACAGATTCATCGACTTGATCGCTTGCTTGTCCATGCAGGAAACGTCTCCGAGATGTGTGGCCGCGGGTTTGAATGTGACAGTCTAAGACACCACTTGATGCGTAAACAACCGCAACGGTAACAATTCTGCGGCGATGTCCAAATCATCGCTTCCCTGCTGGCGGCTGCAATGTTAAAGACACGTGCCAACCTGTGTTGGGGCGACAGATTCGCAAATGAGTGAGCGTCCTGAACGTTTTCTTCAGATGGAGGTTGGCAATGCCTGCCAGTAGGCGTCCGACAGATATTTCGGAATATTTGACATTTGATGATGTGCTCTTGAAGCCGGCGGCCTCTCACGTGCTGCCCGCCGAGGTCGACACATCAACCAAACTCACCCGCGATATTGACTTGGCAATGCCGATCATCTCGTCGGCGATGGACACCGTGACCGAAGCGGCTATGGCCATAGCCATGGCGCAGATGGGTGGAATCGGCGTCATTCATCGCAACCTGGAGCCCGCCGAGCAGGCCGAACAGGTGCGCCAGGTCAAGCGCTATGAATCAGGCATGGTCATCGACCCGGTGACCGTCACGCCGGACTCCACCCTAGCCGACGTGCTGGCGCTCAAGGAGCGCCACAAGATCTCCGGCATTCCCGTAGTCGACCGCAACCCCGGCGATGGCGGGCCGGGCACGCTGGTCGGCATCATCACCAATCGTGATGTTCGCTTTGCCGAGGACATGGATCAGAAGGTGGCGGACCTCATGACCCGCGAGAACCTGGTCACAGTCATGGAAAATGTCGAGCCAGATGTGGCCAAGCGCCTGTTGCACCAGCACCGTATCGAAAAGCTCATTGTCGTCGATGAGGAGTATCGCTGCATCGGGCTGATTACGGTCACCGATATGGAAAAGGCTCAGACCTACCCGAGTGCATCAAAGGACGATCAGGGTCGTCTTCGCGTTGCCGCAGCGACAAGTACCGGGGACAACGGCTTTGCCCGCGCTGAGGCGCTCATCGATGCAGGCGTTGATCTGGTCGTAGTTGATACCGCTCATGGCCATTCCAAACATGTGCTGGACCAAGTGGGTCGCATCAAGCGGCTGTCCAACAGCGTTCAGGTGATTGCTGGCAATGTGGCAACGGCTGATGCCACCAAGGCGCTTGTCGATGCCGGCGCTGACGCCATCAAGGTGGGCATCGGACCGGGTTCGATCTGTACAACGCGCATGGTTGCCGGTGTCGGAGTGCCGCAGCTGACCGCAATACTTGAAAGCGCCGAAGCCGGCGAGGCGGCTGGCGTGCCGGTGATCGCCGACGGCGGCATCAAATACTCCGGCGATCTCGCCAAGGCCTTGGCGGCCGGTGCAAGTGCCGCAATGATCGGCTCATTGCTGGCCGGCACTACGGAAAGTCCAGGTGAAGTGTTTCTCTATCAGGGTCGCAGCTACAAGGCCTACCGCGGCATGGGATCGGTTGGTGCAATGGCCCGAGGATCAGCCGATCGGTACTTTCAGGCTGAAGTGAAGGACAGTCTCAAGCTCGTTCCTGAAGGTATTGAAGGCCAAGTGCCTTTCAAGGGAGATGTCCGTGGCGTACTGCACCAACTCGTCGGTGGGCTGCGCGCTGCAATGGGTTATACTGGGGCAGCAACAATCGCCGATCTGAGAAGGGACGCCGAGTTCATTCGTATCTCCGGGGCCGGTCTGCGCGAAAGTCATGCCCATGACATCATGATTACGCGGGAAGCGCCAAACTACCAGCGACAGGGCTAGGGCAAATGCGCATGCCCGGCCGCACCGCTGCGGCAATCGCGGTGCTTGGCCAAGTGCTGGGCAAGCATCGCCCTGTCTCCGTTGCCATGCAGGAGTGGGCCCGCAGCAACAGGTTCGCCGGATCGGGCGACCGTGCCGCGATCGGCAATCTGGTTTTCGATGCCCTGCGCCGCAGAGCCAGTCTCTGCCACAAGATGGGCAGCGATGACCCGAGATCCCTGGTGCTTGCTGCACTGCATGTCGTGTGGGGTCTGGCGATTGATGAAATAGCGGATAATTGCATTGCTCAATACGGTCCTGGTGAACTGAAGGCGAGTGAACGCGATGCACTGGCGTGCCGGCTAGACAGCTTGCAACCATGGACAAACGGTGATTATCCCGAATGGCTGCACGGATCCTTCGAGCGCGTATTCGGTGATGCTGTAGTGGACGAAGGCCGCGCCTTGGCACAGCGCGCACCGGTCGATCTTAGAGTCAACACCTTGAAAGCGGATTTCACCAAGGTCGCAAAGGCCCTGGCCAAGCATGATGCGCGTGCGGGTCCGCTGTCACCACTTTGCCTGAGATTGCCGGTACCGCAGTGCGATGGTCGCCACCCCAATGTCGAAGCTCATCCTGCCCATGCCAAAGGTTGGTTCGAAATCCAGGACGCCGGATCACAGGTTGCTGCACTGTTGTCCGGTGCCCGCGCTGGCATGCAGGTCGCCGATATCTGTGCCGGTGCCGGTGGCAAGACGCTGGCGATGGCCGCTACGATGCAGAACAAGGGCCAGCTGCATGCCTATGATGCCGACAAGCACCGTCTCAAACCGATCATTTCCAGGCTGAAGCGGGCCGGCGCCCGCAACGTACAGGTTATAGCTGCCGATGACTCAGTCAGACTCAATGACTTGGCGGATCGCATGGACGTTGTGATGGTCGATGCGCCTTGTTCAGGATCGGGCGCCTGGCGCCGCCGGCCGGATGCCAAATGGCGCTTCACGCCGAAATTGCTTGAGCAACGTCTAAACGACCAGCGCGTCGTTCTGGACCGCGCTGCGGCACTCGTCAAGCCTGGGGGCCGCTTGGTCTATGTGACCTGCTCTATCCTTGCAGAGGAAAATATTGACCAAGTTACACGGTTCCAGGAGCAGGACGCTTCCTTTCGGGTTCTACCCATCGCTGACATCTGGCGTGAAACGATCGGCACCGAGCCGCCGGCTTCGGCCGATCACTCGGATCAGACACTGCAGCTCACGCCGGCCCTTCATCACACCGACGGCTTCTTCATCGCCGTGCTTGGCAAGAATTGAATCTTCATGGGCGCCGAGGCAGGCAGTGCGTTTTCTTACAATTGATCCGACGCAACTTCGCGTTTGTCGAACCCGAGGCCGAATGTCCCATCCGGTGTGCGAAAACCCCACAGATGATAGTGGTGCTTGGCATCCACCAGCTTGCTTTCTTTTGGATAGATCTCAACCGCCTCGCACTCCTTGCCAAGCACCTGGTTCTTGATTTCCTGGAAATGGGTCCAGTTGTGGATCGGCTGACGGTCGAGACGTCGGATGATGACGTGTGCCTGCGAATTCGGCATGAATTCAACATTGACCTGATAGAGATTGTTGACCCATACACTTTGCGCCCGCATCCATTCGATACGTGCAACGGCTTCCTCGCGGCTGCACCCGGTCGCAGTCATTGCCTCCTCGACAGTTGGAATATCCATTTCCGCCTGCTCCAGCGGCGTCATCTTCTCGCTTTCCATCATGACGGCGATTTGCTCTCCAACGCTCGATCCTGGTGCATCGAGCACCAGATCGTCATCCGTCATGACGATTTGGTCCGCTATGTGCTGGACCGACGTGTCGCCGGACATGTGAACATCGAGACCGCGAAACTTGGCGATCCTGCGCAAGGCCTCAAAGGCGCGGCGCTCATCTCTGTTTGACGCCTTTGCATTGGTCACCACGATCATTTTCGGGTCACTTGCGCCAGCAAGTCCTTTGGCGATCACATCCGGGTCCAGTTGCTTTGCAACATTCAGATCACAGCCAAGTACATCGCCACCCGCTTCACTGGCGATCCGATTGATGCGGCCAGGCCCATTTTCGTCCAGATGCAGAAAAATCATTTTGGCGTTCCACAGCGTTTTCGTGTTTCGCGCAGTGTGATGGAAGATTTGGCGCTGAACTGCAAGACCAAATACGCTGCCAGGCTCAAAGGCGATGTCATTGCATCCCTGCAACAACGGCAACAGAAGTGACTTGCCTACCTTGCCATCGCGAGGAGATTGTGGCACTGGTGCGCCTCACCGGATACCACATAAGAAGAATTAGGAGCTATGCATGCCCAGACATCGCAAATTCGCGATGCCCAACTGCCCCGATACCGGCGAGAATACCGGCCGGGCAGTCATGCCGCACGTTCCGCCCAGCGGCTCGAAATAGCCCGCACGGCCCGAGCGGCCGGCATCATAACATCAATCAATTGAACCGGATGCAGGCGTGCTCGTTGCCGAGCAATGCCACGCAGTCTTGCAAATTTTGTCATCTTCGCAGTTCCGCTGCGATAGGACGAGCCATTGGGTGAATATTATGGATATCGCACTGGCAAATGAGGTCATTGCCTGCCTTCCCAAGGATCGCACGCAATTCAACTACTATGAAGATCGCTATGCTGCGATGTTGCTGGAACGCTTGGTCGGCGAGGGAATGCGGGTATCGGATATCAAGAGCACTCGCTTCGCAAAGCTGTTGCAACGCCCGGCGATCAGGCAGATTGTCGCACGCAAGGGTGACGGCATCCTGACGAACATGGACCTCTTGGCAGCCACTCCAAGCTGCATGGAACACTTTGTGCTGACGCTTGGGTTGTGGGGCTGGAAGGGCCGGAATGCCATTTGGTCCCAGACGTCGCGGCATGGTGTGAATCTGGTTCTGCAAATGAACTTCTCGCGTCAGCACGATCAGATCTATCGCAAGCTGGTTGACCCAAAGGGTGATCAGCCATATGCGGTCACAGTTCATCCGATCTGTATGCGGGGCCGCAATACGCTTGCCTGGGCACGCCTAGATTTGGAACTGGACAGTGGACAGGCGCTAATTGAGGAGATTCAGAACGACTGGTTGCGTGAAGCGATGATCGACCTGAAAGTTGCTCGAGAAGAACTCGCCGCAAGTAGCGATCGCGAGCCTTCGGCTGTGCCCATGCCTTGTTATGCGGACGTCAAGGCACTCGACGTCGTGCACTACGCCGAACAAGTGCTCGGCGTGTATCGTCGCATTTGGGCCGAGGCAATGCTTACGGCCGCCATCTGGTTCCTGTGGGAGGAAATTGGCATCCACCACATCTGGTATCACGATCACGAAACCGGTGCGCGACTGAAGAGAATCAGATGGCACAAGCCGCCAAGGTCCCTGTACACCGATCTGCCGAAGCGGTTTTGCTTTCTACACACAAGCGAGGTGCCTGATTTTATAATTGAGCGGGCGCAGAAGCGGCTGAAGCAACGAATGAAGACCGGCAAGGAACATTTCTGGCGGTTGTATCTGTGAGTAGGCAAGGGGACTTGCGCCCCCTTGCCGCAGACCGCTTGCGGACTCGATGTGTTTTCTGCAAAGAGTCACCATGACAGACAAAATTCTCATCATCGACTTTGGCTCGCAGGTCACCCAACTTATCGCCCGCCGGGTGCGCGAGGCCGGCGTGTATTCTGAAATCGTGCCGTTCCAATCGGCCGAAGCCGCGCTTGACTGGGACGGGCTGAAAGGCATCATTCTTTCAGGGGGCCCCGCCAGCGTACTCGATGGCGAGAGCCCGCGCGCGCCCGACAAAGTGTTTGCCATTGGGCTTCCGGTGCTTGGCATCTGTTATGGCGAACAGGTCATGTGCGAACAGCTCGGTGGCACCGTTGAGGCCCATGAACACCGTGAATTTGGTCGTGCCTTCCTCAAAGTCGACGATCACTGCGCCCTTTTCGACGGTGTCTGGTCCACCGGTGAGAGCCACCAGGTCTGGATGAGTCATGGCGACCGGGTCACCGCATTGCCGAATGGTTTCCGGGTCGTCGGCACATCGGATGGTGCGCCTTTTGCCGCCATCTGCGATGAACATCGACACTTTTATGCCGTTCAGTTTCATCCCGAAGTGGTACATACCCCGGACGGCGCCAAGCTCTACAAGAACTTCGTTCTCGAAATCTGCGGGTGCAGGGGCGACTGGTCGATGGCCTCCTTCAAGGAAGACGCCATCGCCCGTATCAAGAAACAGGCGAGCTTTGATCGAGTCGTTTGCGGCCTATCAGGCGGCGTCGACAGCTCGGTTGTCGCAGTCCTCTTGCACGAGGCGATCGGCGATCAGCTGACCTGCATTTTCGTCGACCACGGACTGATGCGCGCTGGCGAGGCCGAGGAAGTCGTTCGCCTGTTCCGCGACGCATATAACATTCCGCTGGTCCACGTGAATGCCGCTGACAGGTTTCTTGACGCCCTCGACGGCGTGTCGGACCCGGAAGTGAAACGCAAGACGATCGGCAAGCTGTTCATTGATGTTTTTGAGGCTGAAGCCAGCAAGATCGGCGGCGCGTCATACCTGGCCCAAGGCACCCTGTATCCCGATGTCATCGAGAGCGTCTCCTTCACAGGGGGGCCGTCGGTCACCATAAAGTCGCATCACAATGTCGGCGGTTTGCCGAACCGCATGAACATGAAGCTGATTGAGCCGTTGCGCGAACTCTTCAAGGACGAAGTGAGGGCGCTCGGCCGCGAGCTTGGTCTGCCGGAACATTTTGTCGGCCGTCATCCGTTCCCCGGGCCAGGTCTCGCAATTCGCGTCCCCGGCGCCATCACTCGTGACAAGCTTGAAATCCTGCGCAAGGCCGACGCGATATATCTCGACGAGATCACAAAGGCTGGCCTCTATGATGCCATCTGGCAGGCATTTGCCGTCCTCCTGCCGGTCCAGACAGTCGGTGTCATGGGCGACGGCCGCACTTACGATTACGTCTGCGCCCTGCGCGCCGTCACCTCCACCGATGGCATGACCGCCGACTACTATCATTTCGACCATGATTTCCTCAGCCACGCGGCGACGAGAATCATCAACGAAGTCAACGGGATAAACCGCGTTGTCTATGACATCACCTCAAAACCACCGGGAACCATCGAGTGGGAGTAGCGCACGCGAAAATCAGACCGTTCGGTGCAAGTGCAACCACCAGGTATCAAAGCGTGGCAAACGAAAAAACCATCTTTCACCGGACAAAGTCTTTGTGGATCCGTCCGTTACCCGAATTTGGGACGAATTAACGAACTGGATGCCTGCGATTGCGGCCTGTGCCGCCGGCAGAGTGGTCGCTTTTGTGTTTGTTGCCGGTGCGCGCCAGTGATCCAATACGTCAAACGGGTAGTGCCCGTAAATGAAAACAGGGCTGTTGCTACACCAACGCCATTAC
>JAEKFU010000586.1 GCA_016522385.1 Pseudomonadota bacterium | reverse complement strand
GTTGGCAGGAGCCTGGATGGTCGGCACAGGCACCATGAGTGCGGCGGTCCAGGAGTTGGGACCAAGCCAGGCGGTGGAAATTCTCGCCAAAAGTCGGGCCATCAATGCAAACTGCCAGTTTCTGAGCAAACCGGAGCATCAAGAACTCAGCGATTATGTGGCGAAAGCCGAAGTGGCCGCCGCCGGTACAATCGGTGCAGCCCGCGCCAACAAAGCGGTGCACACCGGCACGTCAGCCGGGCAGTCGGCGACCTGCAACAATGACAGCGAAATCACAGTGCGCGCCACGATGGATGCCGCAAGACGCGCCATTGCTGCATCAGCTGAATCCGCGCAGCAGAAGTCCCAGACCGTGAAAGCCCGGCGCACCGGTGCGCCGTCTGCAACAAGCGACCGGATTGCCGGCAGCTCTGCGCGCTATAGCCGATTGGCGGCGGCCTACTACGTCGAACGACGTTGTCAGCATCTGTCACACGCACAGGCAATCGACTTTTGGAAGCGTATCGTACGGATGCATAACTATGTGCTGACATCGCAGGGTCCCGATGTCCTCACAGCAGCCAAGTCGCGGGCAATCGCGCGGGCCAAGTCGAAGCGTGGCTGCAATGCAAGCACTGCACAAATGGTGCGTGCAAGTTACCGGAAGATCAAGCACAACTAGAACATCTCGAGCTAAGTCGGCAACAACGCGCTCCTCCGCCCGACCACCCAAGCCAATGTATCCTGGGGTAGATGGTGGGAGGAGAGCGTTGACGCCGACTACCGTCAGGAGTCCTGATACTGCACCCAATCACGGGACAATGTGGGGGGCAGGTGAGCGCCTGGAACCGACTGACCCGGTTCCGGGCGCTCTTTCATCTGTCAGGCGACGGCACTTGCGTATCGGCGCCACTCGTTTCATGACTAGTCATCGAGCTAGACCTCTATAACGCAATATTCGTCGGGGAGTGCACAACATGGCCAATATCGGTTTCATAGGCTTGGGTAACATGGGTAGCCCAATGGCAATCAATCTGGTCAAAGCGGGTCATAGCGTGACCGGTTTTGATATCGTCACGGAAAACCTAGACGAATTCGCAGCCTCAGGTGGCAATGTGGTGGGTTCGATCACGGATGCCGTCGCCGGTGCGGAGATCGTCATTACAATGTTGCCGGCCGGCAAGCATGTAAGTGCCGTCTATGGCGGCGATGATGGTGTTATCGCCAATGCCGTGGCCGGTGCATTGTTGATCGACTGTTCTACAATCGATGTCACGACTGCCCGCGAAGTTGCGTCGGCGGCCGGCGCGGCCAGTCTTGAAATGGTCGACGCACCGGTCTCGGGCGGCGTCGTCGGCGCGCAAGCCGCAACGCTCACCTTTATGGTCGGCGGTGGTGACGAAGCGTTTGCGCGCGCTAAGCCGTTGCTCGACAATATGGGCCAGAACATCATTCATGCCGGTGGCCCCGGCAATGGTCAGGCCGCCAAGATCTGCAACAATATGATACTTGGCATTTCAATGATTGGTGTCAGCGAAGCCTTTGTGCTGGCTGAAAAACTTGGACTTGACCATCAGAAGCTGTTTGACATTTCCTCAACCGCGTCAGGCCAGTGTTGGTCACTGACGACCTATTGCCCGGTACCTGGCCCGGTACCGACATCGCCGGCCAATCGTGGCTACGAGGCCGGTTTCACCGCCGACATGATGTTGAAGGACCTGCGTCTGGCGCAAGAAGCCGCAAATGGCACCGGCACGACCACGCCGCTCGCTGCCGAAGCCGCGGCTATATACGGACTGTTCGCTGCTACTGGTGCGGGAAGTGTTGATTTTTCAGGGATAATTCGCTTCCTGCGCGGCGACAATGCAAGTTAAGACTTTGATAATGTTAAGAAAATTCTTTTTCAAATGTGAACAGATTTGCGCAATTTAGCTACAAATTTACCTAGCTGTTTGAGATGATTTTAACGCGCATTGTCTAAATTGCCCACGATACAAGAGGCGGGAACCAACTCGCTTCTGCAACACAACAAGGGCAGGTGGATCATGCATTCTAACTCAGCGGATGCCGTGCGGGACGACGTTCAGCAATCCGACAAATCACGCGATATCAAGCATCGCTATCTTGAAGCTTTGACACTGATCGAGCGTTTGCATCGCCGGCTTCTCGATGTCATCAAGGATGAATTCGAGCGCAACGGCGAGCCGGAAGTCAACTCCGTCCAGGCGCTGTTGATTTTCAACATCGGCGACAACGAGTTGACCGCTGGCGAGTTGAAAACACGCGGTCACTACCAGGGCTCAAACGTTTCTTACAATCTTAAGAAACTGGTTGAGGCAGGATATGTGTCTCACGAGCGTTCAGCCGCAGATCGACGCTCGGTTCGGGTCGGCCTGACTGACAAGGGGCGCAACATTCGCGGAAAAGTCGACGCGCTCTACAACCGACAACTGCAGGCCATTCACGATGTTGTCGGCCTCGATGCAGACGAGTTCGACCGTCTCAACAAGGCGCTCGCCCGTCTGGAGCGGTTCTGGACCGACCAGATTCTGTACCGTCTGTAGGAAGCCGGTCACATCCAATTAACCAAGCCCTGCCGGTGCACAACCCGGCGGGGTTTTTTCGGTTTATGATCCACATTCACACGATTGTTTGTTCAAAAATTTGCCGGATTTGGCTGGCAGTGGGACACTAGGCTCTGCTATAGAAGCGCCTGATTTGCGCAACAGCGCGGGGCTGTCCGTGGAAAACTAAAATGCACGCAAAAAAATCGAACGTGATGAACCTGTCGCGACGTCGGGTGGTTGTCGGTCTGGCGGCAATTCCAACCCTGACTTGGGGGGCAGGGCTGGGTTTGGCCGAAAATCCTGGCGACGAATACAAGACAAATGTCAGCCGGAACTACAATGTCAGGCCGAAAGCACCGACGCAGTCTCGGGTAGTTCGCGATTTCAGCGTGCGTCCAATGTTGACGCCAACCAGCGTGCAGCGCCTGCAGGAAGCCATAGCGCGTTATGAAATCATAGTTTCGCGCGGTGGCTGGCCGCGCATGCCACGCACCAAGACGCTTGTAGTGGGCTCCAGAGGCCGGATCGTAACGTTGTTGCGGAACCGCCTCGTTGCGGAGGGTTATCTTCCGTTCGGGGCCGGTGACAGTGATGTCTACGATGTCAATGTCGAGGAGGCCGTGCGCCGTTACCAGACTAATCACGGACTGCGGGCCCACGGCCGTATCGACAACGCGACGCGCGACGCACTGGCAGTGTCCGCCGCCGCCAGACTCGATACCTTGCGTGCCAACTTGCCGCGCATTCAGGCTTACACCAAGGACCTCGGCTATCGCTATATCGTCGTCAACATTCCGGCGGCCCAGCTGGATGCCGTACAGGGCGGGCGCGTGCACTCGCGCCACAATGTGGTGGTCGGCAAACAGGATCGGCCCTCTCCGGTGCTGGTGAGCAAGATCTCGGAGCTGAATTTCAATCCCTATTGGAATGCGCCGGTCAGTATCGTGCGTAAGGACATCATTCCCAAAGTACGCAAGAACCTTGCTATATTGAAGCAGATGGAAATCCGTATCTACGATGGATATCAAGGCCCGGAAGTCGACCCCAAGACCATTGACTGGAACACAGTCAGCGCGGACCGCTATCACTTCCGCCAGGAGCCGGGGCAGGGCAACGCGATGGCCTCGGTCAAGATCAATTTCCCAAACAAGTATGCCGTTTACATGCATGACACGCCAACCAAGCAGCTGTTCACCGAAGCGGCGAGGTATTTCTCGTCGGGCTGCGTGCGGGTCGACAAGGTGCATATCTTGACCAACTGGATTCTAAATGGCCATGAAGGGTGGAACCGCGAGGAGATCGAAGCGGTGGTCAGAAGTGGCGAGCGGCTCGATGTCAAGGTGCCCGAAGGACCTGATCTGCGCTTTGCCTATCTTACTGGTTGGGCAAGCGATGATGGCCAGGTGCATTTTCGCGATGACATTTACAAGCTTGATGGCACCGGTTTCATCACCGGCCAGCCGGATGGTCTGCCCGAAGAGCAAGCCAGCTGATTTGCTGCGGCGATCACGCGCATGCGACCAAATTTGA
>JAEKFU010000455.1 GCA_016522385.1 Pseudomonadota bacterium | reverse complement strand
GGCATACTGCACGCTATATACCGCAGGAGGATGAGGGGTGCGGTCAGTGACCATTTGTGCCGGGCCGTATGATATTGGAGTAGTTGGCTGATGTTTATTTCAACTGCCTATGCACAGGGCGTTGGTGGCGGTGGCGGCGATTTTCTTGGCATGCTGTTTCCGCTGGTAATGATTATGGCGATCTTCTGGTTCCTGTTGATCCGCCCACAGCGCAAACGCATGCAGGAGCATCAGACATTGCTGGCCGGATTGCGCCGTGGTGATGCGGTGGTGACCAATGGTGGCATCATGGGAAAGGTGTCAAAGATTGTTGACGAAAATGAAGTGGTGTTGGAAGTTTCCGACAATGTCAAAATGCGGTTCATGAAGAGCGCGATCAGCGAAGTCCGTTCTAAGACCGAGCCGGTGAAAGACAGCGCCAAAGGCAAATAATCCCCGAGGGCGCCAAAGCGGCGAGGCTGCCGAACAGCGACGGTTCAAATGCTACAATTCAACAAATGGAAGGCAATCAGTATCGTGGTCATTGTCGGCCTTGGTATCCTGATGGCTTTGCCGAATGTGCTTCCACCGAACGTGCGCGCCAATCTGCCTTCATTTGTGCCGCACACGCCGATCACGTTGGGCCTCGACTTGCGCGGCGGCAGCCACATGCTGCTGGAGATCGACGAGAACCTGTTGCGAACAGAGCTGCTAAAGCAATTGCGCGGTGACATTCGCCAAAAGCTTTTCAGAGAGAACAAGATCAAGCACAGTATCGGCAGTTCCGGTTCAGGCGAGCTGATCGTCACGATCAGTGATCCAAGCCAAGCCGACAAGGCCGCTCAGGAACTGCGCGAATTGGTAAGGCCGGTGAATACAGGCGTATTTGGCCAAGGCGTAGATGTCGCGGAGATCGAAATCGAACGTTCCGGACAACGGTTTACAATGCGGTATTCGGACGATGGATTGAGAGACCGCATACGCCGAGCCGTCGAGCAGTCGATTTCGGTGCTCGGGCTGCGAATTGACCCGGATGGTACATTGGAGCCGACCATTCAACGTCAAGGTGACAATCGTATTCTGGTCCAAATTCCTGGCCTGGATGACACCAAGGAAGTCAAGGATCGGATCAGACAGACAGGCAAGCTGCAGTTTCGTCTGTTATGTGCCAGCCAGCGGACAGATGCCAGCCAGCGCGTGCCGCTAGGGTGCGAAGAGCTGCCTGATCGCGCAAATGAGAACATACCCTACTGGGTTACTACAGCGAGGGTCGATGGCGTTGACGGTGAGCATCTCGTTGACGCGCAACCTGCATTTGACCAACGCAATGGCGAACCGATCGTCACCTTTCGTTTTAACCAGACAGGCGCTCTGCGATTTGGCAAGCTGACGCAGGCGAACGTTGGCAAGCCTTTTGCGATTGTACTAGACAAGAAAGTGGTCAGTGCGCCAGTTATCAACGAACCCATCCTCGGCGGTTCGGGCCAGATTTCTGGTAATTTTTCGGTCGAAGAGGCGAACAGCCTGGCCATTGTTCTGCGCTCCGGCGCCTTACCCGTACAATTGTCGATCGCTCATGAAAGCACTGTCGGACCAAGCTTGGGGTCAGATTCAGTTCGCGCCGGTCTGATTGCCTGCATGCTCGGGCTGTTCGCCGTCCTTGTCTTCATGGTCGTTACCTACGGTCTATTCGGCACATTCGCGGTATTCGCGTTGTTGGCGAACCTATTGTTGTTGATCGGGCTGTTATCCGTGCTGCAGGCAACCCTTACATTGCCGGGCATTGCGGGCATCGTGCTGACAATGGGCATGGCGGTCGACTCCAACGTGCTTGTTTTCGAGCGTATCCGCGAAGAGGTGCGCAATGGCCGTTCGCCTCTGAATGCTATCGAGACCGGGTTTGCGCGTGCATTGGGAACAATTCTTGATGCTAACGTCACGACGCTGATTGCGGCTGTGATCCTGTTTGGCTTGGGGTCCGGTCCGATCCGTGGATTTGCGGTGACACTCGGCTTCGGCATCGTGACTACGGTATTCACGGCTTACACACTGACGCGCCTGGTAGTTGCCTGGTGGGTCCGGCAGTACCGACCAAAGACAGTTCCGCTTTAGTTGCAAGGGATGATTTGACTGATGTTGCGTCCAATCCGGCTTGTTCCAGATGATACAAGTTACCGCTTCATGCGGTTCAGTCGGCCTGCCGTCACAGGATCGCTGACCGCCTGTCTCGTGTCGGTTCTGCTGTTTGCAATTCTGGGACTCAATTACGGAATCGATTTCAAAGGCGGAACGATCATCGAAATCCAAACAGAGCAGGCAGCCGACCTGGGAGAATTGCGCGGCAGGGTCAGCGGTCTGGGATTGGGCGATGTAAAACTACAGGAGTTTGGCAGCCCGAGGGATGTATTGATCCGGATCGAATCCCAAGAGGGTGGCGATGAAGCTCAGCAGGCGGCCCTGAATAAGGTGGAAGCCGCCCTCGGATCGGGCGTAGAAATCCGTCGCAAGGAAGTCGTTGGTCCAAAGGTATCCGGCGAGCTCAAGCAGCAGGGGTTAATCGCCGTGATCATGGCGATCCTGGCGGTAATGATTTACATCTGGTTCCGGTTTGAGTGGCAGTTTGCTGTTGGTGCAGTTGCATCGCTAAGCCATGATGTGCTGCTCACCATCGGTCTATTTGCAATTTTGCATATCGAATTCAACCTGTCGATTATTGCCGCCATACTGACCATTGTGGGTTATTCGCTCAATGATACCGTGGTGGTCTATGACCGGGTTCGGGAGAACCTTCGAAAATACAAAAAAATGTCGTTGAGCGATTTGATCGATCTGTCGCTAAACCAGATGCTGCCGCGTACCGTCATGACGTCTGTCTCGACACTGCTTGCCCTGCTGTCGCTTTACATTTTCGGCGGTGAAGTGATCCGTGGCTTTACGTTCGCGATGATCTGGGGCGTGATCATTGGCACGTATTCGTCGGTCTTTATCGCAGCTCCCGTTCTGATCTATATGGGCGCTCGGATCGATCAGACGGTCGGTGATTCCGAGAAGGCGGCTGAGCCGGCCAGCCCGTAGTCCGTTGACCAGGGAACTAGCGCATTTTCCGCAGCAGGTGCCAATTGATGCCTATGGCAACAATGGCTTCCGGTTTGCCGACATGTCCCATAAAGGTTCGATTTTGGCCTTACCAAGCGGGATGTATGGCTGGTCGGTGGCCGGGAGTGCTGCCTTCACACTGCAACACTTTAGTCGGGTTCTCGACGACAAGGACCGCATCGGCTTTGTGTTATTGGGAACCGGGATGTCGCAGGTCTGGCCGGATTTCGACTTGCGTCGGCAGTTCGATGAAGTAGGGATCGGCCTTGAGGTTATGGACACCGGTGCTGCTGTACGAACCTACAATGTTCTGCTTGCCGAAAAACGTCCGGTCGCTGCGGCACTGGTTGCGGTTGACCGCTAAACGTGCCCGCTGATCATGCACCCTGAAGAAGATCCTGAGGACAATTACTGCCAGAACTTGGTTCGCCAGTGGGATAATGACCGTTACTTGACAGTTCTGTTGG
>JAEKFU010000527.1 GCA_016522385.1 Pseudomonadota bacterium | reverse complement strand
CGGTCGCCTGGTGTGAGCAATGAAAAAGTAAGCCGGCGGCGCCTTAAATGTAACCCCTCAAAGAGTCTGTTTCGGGTCGAAATTCACCTTCGGCCTGACGGAGGTTACTAGAGGTGCTGCAGACATTGAGTGACGGCAACTTAAGAGTCTGCTTAGGGGCAATAATCCCCTTTCACCAGGAATTGCTCGACAGCAGCTAATGGCACCTTTGAGAAGTTCTGTGTCCCTCTCAGGCACTGCAGCTTTGCCCCCGATAGCGGACCTTCTGCGCGAAAGCTTCGGCTTTCGACCACCTTTCAGACGTAACCTGCCACCGTCACAGACGGTAGAAGATGGCCCGGAGCCGCCATTCGTCGCTGCTATTGGGAGCTTGGGCTCACCGATCACGCAACGCTGGTAGGACAACCTTGCTCATGACGGCGACGGGTAATTTCCACTGGTCTGGTTTATTGTAGTTGCCGGCTGTGATCACCACCACCAGTTCCAGGCTCGGGACAATGAAAAGGCGTTGACCGCCGTTGCCAAAGGTGCCGATCCAAGGTTGATCGTTGTGCCGCAGTTTGCCAAGCCACCACTGATAGCCATACTCACGGTGATGACTCGCTTGAACCCTTGGTGTGAAGGATTGATCAAGCCATTCGGACGGCACCAGTTGAGACTCACCCCAGGCTCCGCGATCGAGGACCAACTGGCCGATCTTGGCGAGATCTCGTGGTCGCATGCGCAGACCCGATGCCGCAAACGGCTCGCGGCCTGCATCGGCGACCCATTCCACGTCGGTGATCCCCAGTGGTTCGAATAGGGTTTCGCGGGCATAGTCGAGTAACGGCTGTTCGGTTCCTCGGCTGATCAGTTTCGCAAGCACTGCGGTCGCACCGCCGTTGTAGTTCCACCGGGTGCCAGGTTCTGTGACCATCGGTCGCTCCAACACGTAGCGGTAACGATCGGGTGCCCTATCCATCGCAGTCTCGCTATTGCGCGGATCGGTATACGGCAAACCCTCGTCCCACGCGGTTCCTAGCG
Source organism: Pseudomonadota bacterium (assembly GCA_016522385.1). Taxonomy (GTDB): domain Bacteria; phylum Pseudomonadota; class Alphaproteobacteria; order Rhizobiales; family Aestuariivirgaceae; genus JABDJG01. The sequence goes on along the minus strand of JAEKFU010000527.1, from coordinate 2,417 downwards.
TCATCGACAAAGCGTGACGGACGGTCATTCGACCTCTCTTGGGATCGGCTGCGAGATCCTCGTAAGCTGGAAACTGGCGGACAAGTGACTGATCCAGGTCGGGGACCTTTCCATCGGCCAGCGCTACCCCGTACAGCAAGCCGACGATGCTCTTGGTGACGGAACGCAGGTCGTGCTTGACATCGGGTCCAAACTTGACGGTGCCCAAAGCGGGGCCCCGGGTGCGTCTGTCCTCACCCTCATAGTATCGCTCCAGAACCAATTTCCCGCCTCTGGCAACGATGACTGCATGTAGATTGTCGAATTCCTTGGTCTGGACAGCGAGGTCATCAAGCTTCTCTGCCATGTTCGGCAGAAACCCGGCTTCACCCGGGGAGATGCGTTGCCAGTCATAGGAAGGGTCTGCCTGTGCCGAGTTGAACGAGAAGGCAAGAATGAGACTCCCAAGAACCAACAAAAGACAACGCGTAAGCATGAGATACATCCTGTGTCCAATGCTGCGAGCTTTTCGGTGAAAGATCAGAATATCGATCATCTGCGCGACCTCCGCCGATTGTTCAGGACGGGCGAGAACAGATTAGTGGACATCGCCACAGTTGTGCACCCAGGTCAACCTTATGCGCCGCTATGCTATGTCGCCTCTTGGCACTTTGGGAAGTCGAGCGCCCCTCTGAGATGCGACCGGTTTGCCCCTCATAGCGGACACATCGAGCCGAAACATCTGCTGTCGACCACCTCTCTGACTCGCAAGAGCGGAGCCCAGGAAGGGAAATCTTGACCCATGGCGTGCACTGAAACACCGCCGTTGATCAAACCGCCAAACCAGCAATCATCAAAAACACAAAAATCATCACGGCGAACCATTTGAGTTGCTGCCTTTGCTGCGCCCAACCGGCTTCGCAGTTGCAAGTCCATGTCCCACCGTCAACCAGGTAGGTCGGGTTGAACGTCATTTCAGCGCCGCATTGGCTGCAGTGGGTCGCAGGGTCGCCTCGGCGCGGGGCTGGAAACTGCTCCGAACCCGGCTCCAGAAACACCACGCCCCGGTTTGTGTCTTGCTGCCCGGACTTCGCGGTCATCATTCTTCAATTCTACCAAATTTACCTACGCCGCGCACAAGAGGGGAACCATGCCTGCAATTTGCACACTTCCTGCTTGCTGGCGCGTTCCTGCTTGCACCGTAATCGCAATCATTGAGGTGCCTCTTTGGCACAGGCAAACCCACCGTTCATCCGCGTGGACAAGCATTGGAATAATGCTCCGACCATTGCGGCTTGAGCAGTTGCGCCAGAGATTGGAGCTTCGACACAAGAGAGCGCGCAGCAAGCGACAGGCCTTAAAGAGTGACGAGCGAGATGCAACCCGTCGTCAGACGACTGAGTGCTGAAATCACCCTCCGCCGGACCGGTCGACCTGAGCGCCAAAAGGTCCCTCGATTGGTAAGCGATTTTTGTCACCAAGAATTGATTGTGATGAATGGTGGCTCGACCGTCCGGCATTGGGGGATGTCCCGGCCACAACGCTCTAGAATATTGACCATTTGCGATCCAAGGCCACAAATCCGGCTAACCCAGGCCATGAACGCATTCAAAATGCGACTGAGCCGATCAACACGAATGTCTGACCGGTATTCGACCCGGTTTCCCAGGTGACTGATTAATGCCGCTTATTACGCTTTCTAGTTTTGCGTTGAACCCGCGCATTATTGCTCTAGATAACACTGCTGAGAACATGCACGTAAGATCATTTTCTTTGGAGACATCCATGCGTATCCTATTCCTTATCAGCCTTCTGCTTGCGGTGATGCCAACTGCTGCCCAATCCTCACCCATATCAAACCCGCGGCAGCTGACCTTCGAGGGCAAGCGGGCCGGTGAAGGCTATTTCTCTGCCGACGGACGCCGGATGATCTTCCAGAGCGAGAGGCTCGACACAAACCCGTTCTACCAGATGTATGTCCTCGATCTAGAGACCGGAGATATCGATCGCATCTCACCCGGCATTGGAAAGACAACTTGCGGATGGCTTCACGCCGACGGCAAACGTGCCCTGTTCGCGTCGACCCAGTTTGACGCCGAAGCTCAAGTCAAGATGGACGCGGAAGTGGCGTTTCGCGCTTCGGGCCAGTCCCGGCGCTACCAATGGGACTACGACCCGACCTATGACATCGTCGAGACCCATCTTGCGACAGGGGGTTACAAGCGGCTGACTGATGCTCCTGGTTACGACGCAGAAGGCGCTTACTCTCCAGACGGCAAGCGGATCGTCTTTGCATCCAATCGCCACGCCTACGGAATCGATCTGCCCAAACCGGATGTTGAACGGCTGGATCGCGACCCCTCGTACTTTATGGACATTTACGTGATGGATGCCGATGGCTCCAATGTGCGGCGGCTCACCACTGCGAAGGGCTATGA
>JAEKFU010000164.1 GCA_016522385.1 Pseudomonadota bacterium | reverse complement strand
TTCTCATGTGGAATCATTTGACCGCGTTTCTGCGTCTGCTGGCTAGGCATGCTTCGCGCCGTGGTCTGGTTGACCACAAGCGGAGCATAACGACGTCCAGCGGGCGCAGAAACACGGCCTTCGGTGGGCCAAATCCGGCCATCGGACGTCGTTACGGAACTTGCCCGATGACCCGCATCGCGCTGCGTTCCGTAACTAGCCGAGTGACCGGATTTGGACCATCAAATGGTTCCATATGAGAAAGACATGCTCTAGCCCTGCGGGATGCCAAAAAAATGACAGGGCAATGTGATCGACTGCCAACCAAGCGATTGCCGAATCACAATCACACAACACACATCGAGGCTGCCCACCACGGTTTATTTCGTGTTTTTCGGCGACGCTGGGAGCCGCGCAATTCATCGTGAAGGCAATCGTGTCACCAGGATTAATATCGGCTTATGCGGTGTCGCCGAGGTTCACGATATCCACGATCTGCCGCCAAATCACTGACCTGAATAGAATGCGGAAATACCTTCGAAAAGCCGAAAATCGCAATCTCGGTTAAGTTTGGCGCTAAAACAAACAGTTAGTGTTCGACGCACGCGTGCGGAAAACAGCAAACTTACTACTCGGAACTTTGACGCAATCGGTTGAATTTACGTTAGAGGAACTTCAGGATTTTCATGAGCTTAAGGCCAGTGTTGGTTCGTTTAGTTCATAGTCTCATTACACTGTGGGCGATCACTGTCCTGTTCTTCGTCATCACCGAGTTAATGCCGGGTGACTTCGCAAGTGCCACAGCCACGCGCGATACGACGCGGGAAATGATCGAAGCGACACGTTTCGAGTTAGGTCTCTATACGTCTGCGCCAGCACGGTATCTGAACTGGCTCACAGGTTTGCTGAGCGGCGATCTCGGCACGTCCTGGTGGCTGCGTAAACCCATCACGCCATTCATTGCCGAGCGACTGTGGCACTCTGTCTGGCTGGTTAGCTGGGCAACGATTCTGACTGTACCACTCAGCTTGGCATTCGCAATCGTCGCAGTAGCGTGGCATCGCGGCCTATTTGATAGAGTCAGTTCGATTACCGCGCTTACTGCCATGTCATTTCCTGACTTCCTCATCGCCTATGGGCTGATGAGCCTCCTGGCGGTACATTTTCGCATATTTCCCGTATTCACGATTTTCACCCATGACATGTCTGTGCTTGATCGGCTGTATGGTAGCGCTATGCCGATACTCTCGCTTGCGGCGGTCACAATTACACCGATGTTTCGTTTGTCGCGCGCCGCGTTGGTCAATGTCATGAGCATGGAATACATCCAAATGGCCCAACTTAAGGGTTTGGGCAGGTGGCGCGTTCTACTCTGGCATGCATTACCTAATGCCGTCGGGCCGATCGCCAATGCCATAGTCCTTGCGCTAGCGAACTTGTTCTTTGGATTGGTGATTATCGAGGGAATATTTCAGTACCCTGGCATGGGCCAATTATTGCTCGCTGCGGTTTCAAACCGCGACATCCCACTTGTACAAGCCTGCGCTTTACTCACTGCTGCACTTTACATCGGCTTCAACTTCCTCGCCGATGCGGTTGGAATTCTCGCCAATCCCAAACTGAGATATCCATCGGCCCCTGTAAAGGCACGCTGGATACCCCGCGAATGGTTGGAAACGTTGTTTGCCAATTGGAAAGCCGCGACTGCAGCGATGGTTGCGGTGGCTTTAGGCGTTGGTTGGATTACAGTTCTATCAGCGGACCGTGTCGAGAGTTCCAAATGGACCGAATTGCCAAAACCGACGAGTAGCGAGCGGAGCGAACTGACCGCTACCGAACTGCTTGGAGAAACGCCTGTTCTCGGGCGGTTCGTTCACTATGACTATTTCAAGCCGTACGGAAGCGTCCAAGAACCCAAGCATAGTTTGCAAGGCGAGCTGCACATTCCACGCCTCAAAGTAAGGCGGCGTAGGGCGGGACAAGAACTTGCAACGTCCACGGCTCATTTCCCAGCAATCACGGCCCAGTTTGTAATGGATGATAATGTCCTTTTGCCCACAGAACACGGCAGACTGCTAATGTCACAAGACGGCGCCTGGTATATCATTCTCTCACCTGGCCGAGCATGGCACGAGCCTGCCGATGGTGACTGGTCGCGTGGCGCGTTTGCTTTCACGCTAACCGGTGTGAGCAGCTATGCTGCTCACTACGGGGTGGCGACGTTTTTGTTCAATGACAATACAGTGTCGCAGATTCGCATCCAAATTGCTCAGGAAACGGCGAATTGGGCGCAATACGACGTTTGGGGCCAGACGAAAGTGATGTTTGTGCCCGGATCCGTTGCTGGCGCGCGCAGTGCACGTGATGACTATGCGCGGCAAATGGAATCCCGCCTAAATGTGCGCCCATGGAGTGAGCTGGCGGCAAAACATTGGCGATCACTGGAAAGTTTTGACGGCAAAGGCAACCGCCATAACATTGCGGTCAGCGGGCTCATGGTCGACGATACGTTTTATCTTCGGCCATGCCGTACCCGCGCTGGCCTTCATCCCTATTGCCGCGACATGAGGTTTGGTGTGTTTTCCATATCAAAGTCGCTTGGTGCGGCCATTTCCATGCTTTGGCTGGCCCAAAAGTATGGGCCTCAGATCTTTGATGAAAGGATCACCGACCACGTCTCGATACCGGCCCAACACGACGGTTGGAATAATGTCACCTTCGGCAACGCGCTGGATATGGCAAGCGGTATTGGCAACGTTATGCCATTTCGGGTTGACCGATATGTCGAGGCCGACCAGACGGCGATTGGCAACCGTGTTTGGCGGACTCGGAGCATTCGCGAGAAGCTCGACGCCATCGCGGCATTCAAGAACTACCCCTGGGGGCCGGGTGAGGTAACGCGCTACAGATCGACGGACACAACCGCACTGACAGCGGCAATGGAATCATATCTGAGATCAAGGGAAGGGCCAGAGGCCGACTTGTGGCAATCTTTGACAAGAGATGTTTTCGCACCGTTGGGCATCAACCGGCTACCGGTCCGCAGGTCGATCGAGCCCAATGGCCGACCCGGCACGCCGCTGCTTGCGGGGGGATGTACCCGACAATCGAAGAAACGCTGAAACTTGCGCGACTGCTGCAGGACTATGGAGAGTTCAAAGGCCGGCAGCTCTTGCATCGTGAATTAACCAGACAAGCCTTATCTAACGACATGGCACGCGGATTGCCTACCGGTTGGCACTACGAAGAAGGTGGCGAAGCCCATTACGACAAGAGCTTTTGGCTGACGCCGCATAAGAGCGGGTTCTTTTGCCGCGTGCGGCTACCTGGCATGGCAGGATTTGGCGGCAACTACATTTTCATTATGCCTAATCGCACGATTGGCCTGCGGTTTGCGGATGGTCATGATGACGATCCACACACCTGGAACAGTTATGGCATCCGCAGCATCTCAAATCGTGTGCGGCCATTCTGTTCGTGACGCGAAATTTCCGACGGTCGTGCGCATTTGACGATCCTGCACTGTCTGATAGATTTTGATCATCGGACCGGCAGTGTGGATTCAGGATCTAGAATGCAAATTTCCGCCGCGCAGCGCCACCGGATGAATCGGGTGATCAATTTCGCCAGGGTGCATTTTGCCGACGAACTTGATCTGGATACGTTGGCTGACGTTGCATGTTTCTCGAAATATCATTTCACACGTGTTTTCAGCTCATACTTTCGGGAGACACCGATCGAATTGCTTTACCGGCTTCGGTTGGAACGTTCTACGCACAATCTCGTTTACTTTCCCAATAAGCGGATCACTGATGTAGCTTTTGACTGCGGCTTCTCCAGTTTGCAGACCTATTCGCGTGCATTCCGCCAACGCTATGGAATTTCGCCGCGGTGTTTTCGGTCGGCTAATCAGTGGCGATTTGACAGGTTTCCGCGCAATCAATTGGTGCATCTCGAATTCAAAGACCCTGCAGTCATGGCACCCATATCAGCTTCGAATGAAGTGTCAGTCCGAATTGAAGCGCGACCCAAAATTCGAGTCGCCTATATTCGTCATATAGGACCGTATTTCGACGTGAATGGCAGCATATCAGCTACTTATGAAGCGCTAGAGCAATGGGCGTTACGTCATGGTGTTTGGTGTGAGGACTCGGTTGTGATTGGCATTTGTCCCGTTCATCCCGCTGTCACGCCAGCTCGGTCTTGCCAGTATGACGCCTGCATTCCGATACCTGACGAAGTGAAGGAAGACGATGTGGTCAGCGTCCAAACCATACCAGGGGGAACGTACGCAGTCCTCTACGTGAAATGTCTGTCCGGACAGATGAATGGGGCCTGGGAATGGTTTACGTCCTGCTGGTTGCCTGACAGCGGTGCATCCCGCGTCCTTTCGCTGTCTTACGAGGTTTATCCGCCGAAGGACGGAAAGCCGGGCAGGCCCGAGAGCGGCGTTGAACTTTGCATGCCTATTGCATCAGCATGACAAGTGCACTGCTGCGAGGCCAAGACACGGTGCCTCTTAATGTCGTAGTGCATATAGTTTGATTGGGCATCGTGCCCTGTTCTTGCGATGCTAACGGCCCAGGATTGAACACCGACACCACAGCAATCTGGAACAAGTTACGGACGCAGATTCCGTCTAAAGTCGCAGGGTAGCCGCATTTGAACGGAAACGCCAATGAGCTGCACTTTATCGATACGCCAGACCTGTTGCATTCTTGGAGCTCTTTTAGTCGCAGCATGGGCTGGGGACGTCCGGGCAGACGCTGGCCATGCCAGCCATGACAAGTCAGCCGCATTCGATGTAGCAGATTACACAAATTGGGCGGGACAGACAGTCGATGTATTTGGTGCCAGGGCAGTGGATGTTCATGGTCAGCTTCACCGGTTAGGTGTCTCTGATGATGTCAAACCCTTTGTCCTGGTGTTCATTGACCGGGATTGCCCAATTTCGCGCCGCTATGCACCGGAACTTAACCGCTTCTATGCGCAGGCCAAAGCCGCCGGAATGCAGTTTTTCGGAGTTATCTCTGACTCTTTGATGAGTGCCGAGGAGGCTCGTACCTTTGTTCAGGACTTCAGGTTCGCATTCCCGGTCCTGTGGGATCCATCAGGCGCGCTCGCAATGCGCGTCGAGCCGGCGATAACTCCGGAGGCATTTGTCATTTCACCTGACAATTTCGTTCTTTATCGTGGCCGGATCGATAATCGATTTGCAAGTCTAACCGAATTGCGTAGGCAAATTACGTCGCGGGATTTGCATGAAGTGATCGCAAGAATTCAAGCGGGTTGGCGAATTATTCCACGCCGTACGGTGGCGGTAGGTTGCTATTTCGAGGCTTGGGACAATAAGGAACTTCCTGACAAGGTGACCTATACGCGGCACGTCGCTCCGATCATCAACGCGAACTGTGGCGAATGTCATCGCGTTGGCAGTGTTGCACCTTTCCCTTTAGAAAACTTTCAGCAGGTTAAGCGCCGCGCTCGGATGATCTCACACGTCACAACTGAAGGCATCATGCCGCCATGGCCGGCTACGAAAGGTTACGGGCAATTTCGCGATGAGCGCCATCTTAGCAAGCGTGAGATCGCGCTGCTGTCCGCTTGGGCGAATGGGGGAGCACCGCGCGGCGATCCATTACACGCCCTGCCACAACCAAAATGGGAATCTCCCGACTGGCTGATGGGCGAACCCGATCTCGTTATCGAGATGGAAAAGGAGTTTCATATACCTGCAGGCGGAGATGACATATACCGCTACTTTGTGATCCCGGTCGAGGTTCTTAAGGACCATCACATCGTCGGGTTGGAATTCCGGCCCGGGGATCCCCAAGCCGTGCACCATTCTCTCGTGTACCTTGATTATTCGGGCCGTGCCCGAATGAAAGACGAAGAAGATGACGATTATGGCTTCTCGGTATTCGGCACAGGCGGTTTCATGGATTCGTCCAACCCGGATGTTGCCATTTACATCGGTGGCTGGGCGCCCGGCATCGATCCACTCAGATTCCCCTCAGGATACGGAATGCCGCTAAAGGGCAAAGCTGGCGATGCGGTCTTTGAGATCCACTACCGGCCGACAGGAAAGCCCACAAAGGACCGGTCGCGCATAGGCTTGTACTTTGCCCGACAACCAGTCACTCACGAAGTTGCGGGAACCGTGGCCGGTACACTTGATGTCAATGTTGCCCCGGAGGACAACAATTACTGGCGCCAAGTCTACATGGATGTGCCAGCCGACGTCCGGCTGATCGGCGTCTCGCCACATATGCACTACATCGGCAAGGAGGTGAAAGCTGTTGCAACTTTGCCCGACGGCTCCAAGTTACGACTGTTGCACATTGAGGACTGGAACTTCCGCTGGCAAAATGTGTACATGTACCGCCAGCCGGTCAAGCTGCCGGCCGGCAGCCGGATTGACGCCTGGTTCAAGTTTGACAATTCATCCGACAATCCCAACAATCCCCACGTTCCACCAGGCAGGGTGCGATGGGGTTGGTCGTCTGATCAGGAAATGTGCGAGCTTTGGATGCGTTTCGTCGCGGACGATGTCAAGAGCCGTCAATTGGTGCGCCGCGCTGGAAACCAATCTTGGCGCCGTAAAGCCGATCTGTCAGAGGTACCGCCGGAATGACCTATTCGCGGTCTATGATCATTAAAGACGTTGCGCATGAGGATTTGAACCAAGGTGGAGAACCATTAGCCTTTTGAAGCCCCGGCATGGGGCTGTTCGCAAAAGCGCGACTCCGCAATCCTGAACAAGTTTTCTCTCACCGGCACCACTATGTTTGGATGCAGCTAATTGGTCGACTGGGCATTTGCACTGTGCACAAGATTGGCAAATCGGCGTTGTTGGTGACGCTTGGTCTGGTTCTATTGTTCTGGCCCTCAGCAAATCTTGATGCAGAGGAGGTCCGACGCTGTAGCGAAAACACCGGGGACTGGCACGACGTTTCTGGACGCTGGAATGGATTTCTCGGTCCCATTAAGCTGGAAGTCACCGGAAAAATGGTTCACGGAACCTACAAGAAGGGCAAATGGGCATTGACATTGCAGTATGCAGATGACCGGAAGACCCTGTTTGGGAAGTGGGATCATCTGGATGGCGTGTCAGGCCCCCTAATATTTTATCTCGATGATCGCGGTTGCATTTTGCATGGCAAGTGGGGTCTCGGCAAAGAACCGTACACCCCTTCGGACTATGCCACATGTGTCAATCACTGGCACATCGAAGGGCGTGCTGTCGCTGATGAATGATGAAGTCTCGACCCGACTCGGGATAAGCAGTATTGATTACAAATCAACATGAGACGCCCTAGCGGTTCGGGGGTGCGCCGGGCCACCATGAAGTTTGCGTCTTCTGCCATCGCACACAGGCCTTGCCGGCTAGAGGCGATTGATATTTTCCAAACTGGGCTGAGACATTTGTATGTATTATTTGTGCTCAACGGCGTCGACTTGGCGTCATGCGACACACGGGAGTGATGACGATTTCTGCTCAGCCCAAATGCAAACCCAGCAAGCCTCTCGATCTTGCCCTGATTGGCGCACCGACTGACGCCGGTGCCGGTCTTCGGGGCGCCTGTCTGGGTCCTGAGGCCTTGCGCATAGCCGGGCTGCAACGCTCGCTCGGTGAACTTGGCCATACAGTATGTGATCACGGGGACATCAGCGGCCCGCGCAACCCGGAAGGCGAAGCGGTTGGCGGGTGCCGCAACCTGAAAGAGGTCATCAGCTGGTGTACCTCACTGCGCGACAGCGTCTGTGAAGCACTGAAAGCTGACCAGATCCCGATCATTCTGGGTGGCGACCACAGCATCTCGATGGGCTCAGTAGCCGGTGTCGCAACGTGCTACGAAGCAACCGAGCGGCGGCTTCATGTGTTGTGGCTCGACGCTCATTCAGACTTCAACACTCCGACCACTTCCCCATCCGGCAATGTGCACGGAATGCCTGTCGCTGCCATGTGCGGACAAATCAAATCCGAGGAATTCAGGATCGGGTTTGACGGGCCTATGGTTGATCCTTCGCGGATCTACCTGTTTGGAATTCGTTCGGTTGATGCGATCGAAAGAAACGCAGTTACGGATGCCGGGATCAACGTCATCGATATGCGCATGATCGACGAACGCGGTGTCGTTTCGACATTGCGCGAAATCCTGCGCGAAGTCGCAGCGGCTGACGGCCATCTGCATGTCAGTCTTGATGTCGATTTTATCGATCCGGCAATCGCGCCGGGTGTCGGCACCACGGTACCTGGTGGAGCAACATACCGAGAAGCACACCTATGTATGGAAATGATTCACGAGTCCGGCCTGCTTGGTTCCCTCGACCTAGTTGAATTGAACCCGTTCCTCGACGTTCGCGGTATGAGCGCTGAACTGCTGGTCGATCTGACCGGCAGCCTGTTTGGAAAAACCATCATTGACCGGACGACCGGCTAGGCCCACAAACGGAGTAAACCAGGAGAATTCGAAGGAGTTGCAGTCTTGACATTACGACCAGAAGACTACCTGGCTGTTGAATCCGAACTTGGCGCACACAACTACAAACCGCTCGATGTTGTATTGTCTCGTGGTGAAGACGTATGGGTATGGGACACCGAGGGCAAGCGCTATCTGGATTGCCTGTCCGCCTATTCTGCGGTCAATCAAGGCCACTGCCATCCCAAGATACATGAAGCGATGGTCGAACAGGCTAAACGCCTGACACTAACCTCGAGAGCATTCCGGAATGACCAGCTGGCACTGTTCTACAAGGAGGTCTGTGACCTCACAAACTCCCACAAAGTTCTCCCGATGAACAGCGGGGCAGAAGCTGTCGAGAGTGCCATCAAGGCCGTTCGCAAATGGGGGTATGAAGTCAAGGGAGTTCCCCACGACCAGGCCGAGATCATCGTCTGCGAGGACAATTTTCATGGCCGCACGATAGGCATTGTCGGCTTTAGCACCGACCCGGCAGCGCGTTCCGGCTTCGGTCCCTTTGCACCTGGTTTCACGGTCATCCCGTTCGGCGATAACGAGGCACTGGAAGCTGCGATCACAGAGAACACGGTTGGATTTCTTGTTGAGCCGATACAGGGAGAAGCCGGCGTGATCATCCCGCCGGACGGTTATCTGACAAAGGTGCGCGACATCTGCAGCCGTCACAATGTCCAGCTCATACTGGACGAAATTCAAACCGGCCTTGGACGCACCGGCAAACTGCTGGCCGAAGAGCATGACGGCGTGGAGGCCGATCTTACGCTCATCGGCAAGGCTTTGTCCGGCGGCTTCTATCCGGTTTCTGCAGTACTTTCGAATTCTGAGGTTCTCGGTGTGCTGAAACCGGGCCAGCACGGCAGCACGTTCGGTGGAAATCCCCTGGCATGTGCTGTGGCACGCGCATCGCTTCGCGTGCTGATCGAAGAAGACATGATCAACAACGCGGAGCGAATGGGCGCCTATTTCCTTGAAGGACTTCAGCGCATCCGGAACAATTTGATCAAGGACATACGCGGTCGCGGCCTGATGATCGCAGTCGAGTTCCACAAGGAGGCCGAAGGCGCAAGGCGCTATTGCGAAGCGTTGAGACAGGCCGGTCTACTTTGTAAGGAAACCCACATCAATACGATCCGGTTTGCCCCTCCGCTGACCATCAAGAAGGACCATATCGACTGGGCGCTCGAACAAATCGAACCCGCGCTAAGGGCATAGATAGTAAACGAGAGCACTCACAGGCTTCAGCTTGTAGTTGACGCTGTGTGCGCCCAGTCACGACAACGGGTTCTGGTTCGGGAGTTTTCCTATTAGCACCAAGCAGACGCTCTGGGACGATGCGTGCCGTGTCCGCTCAGAGGCCGAACTCGGAATTCCTTGTCGTTTCTCGCAATAGTCGGGAAATGACGACACCCGAACCTTTTGGTCGATCGAGTCTGACCCCGCAAACCCGCGAACTTTTGATTATCAACTCCTAAACAATTTCGGTCGAATTCCGCTGCTGCAATTCGTCTAAAATTTGAACTTTGCTGTCATGTTGGTCGGGTTTTGTGTCGTGTTCCAATGTGGAGGCAGAAAGGTGATCAGGAAGCAAGCTGAGTGTCGGTTCGATATCGACCATGAGGATCAATATTCTCTGCCAGCCTGCAGTTCTCACATCAATTCATTGAGCTGTTCTGAACTCGGCCCAAACACAACACAGCTGTTGAGTGTGTTGCGGGTATTGGAAGGCAACGACACTGGATTGGACGTGCTTGGCGATAGGGAGGCTTAAATGTCGATTCAATTGATCATAATGCTTTCAGGCGGATTTATTGGGGCCTGTTTTGCGTCGGTTTTCCTGCTGCTTCCACCGAAGGACTGAAGACGTGCATGGCGCAATGGCGGACCCTTGGAGAGATGGCTCAGCCAATGTTTCAGTGTGACGGTCGTCAGGCAAGTATGTTGTGGGAAGTGAGATAGTCATGAGTGCGAAGCCAAACGTTAATCTAGATGATAATTCTGCAGTTGGAATTGCTCAGCCGAACGTGAAAGCGAATTGTCAGACCGGTGACAAAGCCGATGCAGCAGGTACGAATTCGAAAGAGGCGCCGGACAAATTGCAGCAGCTTGGCATGCTGATTGGCAAGGTCGCCCATGAGCTGCGCAATCCGCTGGGCACAATCAACACTTCAGCCTATCTGATTGAGCGGCGCTCTCAATCCGATGACCCCAAGATCGAAGAGGCGATCGAGCGAATGAAAACGGCAATTGGTCGCTGTGAAAGGTTGATCGCAGAACTGCTTGATTTCGCCAAAGCCAATCAACTTGCCAAAGACCACATCTCGCTGGATCTCTGGCTTACGCGTATCCTGGCTGAACAGGCACAAGGTTTGCCCAGCGCAATTGAACTGGAATTCAGCCTGGGGGTTGGCGAAGCCACCGTCGCATTGGATGCGCACAAGATGCAGGCCGTCATCAGTAATCTAATTGCAAACGCGGCTGAAGCGCTGGTTGGCAAGGGTGAAATCCCATCCAACTATTTTAGGCCGGATCCAAAAATTTGTGTGAGTTCTCGACGCACGCCCCGCGGCATCGAGGTCAGCGTTTACAACAATGGCCCGCGCATTGACGAACAGGATCTGAAAAAGATCATGAGACCCCTTTACACGACCAAGAGCTTTGGAACCGGCTTGGGGCTCTCGGTCGTGCAAGACATCTTGAAACAGCACGGCGGCGGTTTGGAAATCGAAAACGGTGGTGAGACCGGGGTAACCTTCACGGCTTGGATATCCTGTGAGCCTCTGGAAGAGGTCGGCAATTTCGGGGAGCGGACCGGTTCAATCATGTGTGGTCTCAACTGACGCTGCACAGCCACGAGGAATAGAAACATGATGAAACTCCTCAATCAAGCAGACAGACGAGGGACACCACGTATCAATCTCTACATTGACGGAACGATCAAATCTTCCGAAACGTACGAGCCAATTTCCTGCATTGTGCGCAATATTTCGCAGACCGGGGTCACATTATACGTGGAGAACGTCGACGACGTTCCAGATTCGTTTCGGCTGCACCTTGAACACGAAGGCTTTTCAGCTGAATGCATTGTCGTTTGGCGATCCAAAACGCAAGTCGGCGTTGTCTTCGAATCCGCGCCGAATCTATAGGGACAATTTTGCCGAAGCGGCACCGCGCTGCCGTTCTGATCGTTGGCTAACTCCTCCCGTTTCTCCACTACATTCCAAACGCCCTTTCCAACCACGCTCTGGGAGTTACTTGAGGCAAGCGGTCGCGAATTTGCCTCGAGAGCCAAAGTGATCCTGACCGAACCAACTGGCGCCTACGTCATGCTCCGCTTGTGGTCAACCAGACCACGGCGCGAAGCATGCCTAGCCAGCAGACGCAGAAACGCGGTCAAATGAATCCACATGAGAAAGAAACGCTCTAGATCGACTTGTATCCAGTCTCCATCGCCACGCGACGTATGCCTTACAGACAGCTCCGCGTTGGGTCAGTCTGATGAATGTCAGGAGATACAAGAAAGGACACCGGACCTGTTCCATCCGTCTCCACTCTTGTAG
>JAEKFU010000504.1 GCA_016522385.1 Pseudomonadota bacterium | reverse complement strand
AGTGCCGCAACAACAGGCCGAACACATGGCAGCTCCGACCAGCAGGCGTTATCGTTCAAAACTCCCTTGACAACACGGAGCCGTCCACACATGGCACCAAGCGGAAGTGTAGGCCCGATTCGCAGGGAGTCCGTTGTTTGCCCGATAACCGACATCTCAAATTCAATGTCCGTTTTTTTGCGTCGGTTTCGTAAGCTTAAGGGCCGACAACGGACTCATCAGGGCGTGGGCCGAAACGCCTCAAGTTGACCCTAACCGGAAACACAGTTCGTTTACATAATTATGCTATTCCCTTGTACTTAGCGGTGCTCATGGCTATGTAAGAAGCTATTGATGCGTCGCAATTTGGAAAAGACGCATCCTCAGACTCTCGGCTAGAGTATTTGTTCCCTGACAGGTCAGCGTGCTATCGCATATGATCAAAGCAGGGCGACCCTTCCCCGACAATCTGTGAAATCGAGCAGCGCCCTTCCTGGGTGCCGGCGCGAGATTCAACATTCCAAGCAATGCTTGCAAAAGAAATCGGGAAAGGACCCAAAAGATGCGAGTCAACGGAACTGTCAAGTTCTTCAATCATGCGCGTGGCTTCGGCTTCATTGCGCCCAACGATGGCGGCAAAGATGTTTTCGTGCACGCCACTGCGCTCGAAAAATCGGGCGTTGCGTCCATAGATGAGGGTGACACCGTCAGCTTCGACATCGAGAATGACGCACGTGGGCGTGGCAAACAGGCCACTAACCTTCAACTCGGCTAAGCTTCGACCTTCAGGCGCTCTGTCCGGTGCGCAATCGGACGGAGCTCCAAGGCTGAACATCAGACAAACAACAAAGAAGACATTGAAATTGAAACTCATGAAATTCGGCACCGTGAGGTGCTTTGATTGCAAACGCGGTGAAGGCTGGATTATGCCGGATGACGGAAGCCACGACATCATCGTGCAACAGACGGCGGTTAACGATGCAGGCCTCGGCCAGCTTGCCAGGGGCCAGACGCTCGGCTTCCACATTGCTGACGGACAGCGTACGGCTGTTGATCTCTGGGCGACCTGGTCCAACCGCTGAGAGGCGGTTTGAAGCCACGGAAAGGCGCAACCTAATTTTGCACGTGTGCGGCTCTGCTTTTGCAGCGTCTCATCAACGGCGGCTTGCCGTCTACCGCATTTACCCGATTGAACAGCAAAGTGGCGCAGTTGCCAAGTAAGGAGAAAAAATTGAAGGTTATCGTACGTGACAACAATGTCGATCAAGCCCTTCGCGCTCTGAAAAAGAAAATGCAGCGGGAAGGTATCTTCCGCGAAATGAAAGCAATGCGTTTCTATGAAAAACCGTCCGACAGGCGAGCCCGCGAGAAGGGCGAAGCGATTCGTCGCGCCCGTAAACTGGCCCGCAAAAAGGCTCAACGCGAAGGGCTGCTCCCAGGCCTCAAGAAAGGGTCGGCAACTCGCAGGACCGGTAGGAGGATTTAGGTCCCGGCCACCCTGCAAATGAACCGCGATTGCCTTTGGCGACCAGACAGACGAGTAGTATCTGATCCAGCGCACAGGTGCGATGAATGTGAGCGCTACGGGGTTTCAACAAAACCAAGAATTGATTGATCTCGATCAACAAGAAGATGAGCGCAGGATCCCTGGCTGGGGCGATATGGACCATGAATATGGACGTCGCATCGATGCCCGCAGCGATCTTATCTTCGTCTTCGAGGCCTCACGGGTTGACGTCAGCGCGGTGACGACCGGTATTCGTAATGCGTCCAAAAACACAATCTATCTCAGTTCCGCACTCAAAGAGCCACAATGAGATTGATACGTCTAGCGAGGACTTATGGATCGGAGAGAACATGTCAACGATTGCACTAGTAGATGATGATCAGCACATCCTGACTTCGGTAAGTATGGCGTTTGAAGCCGAGGGATACCATACGCAAACCTACACCGATGGCGCGGCTGCGCTTGTCGGCTTGCAAGAAACACCGCCCGATATCGCCATCCTCGATGTCAAGATGCCGCATATGGACGGCATGGAGTTGCTGCGCCGGTTGCGCCAGCACTCTGACCTTCCAGTAATCTTCCTGACGTCCAAGGATGATGAGGTCGATGAGATGTTCGGCCTCAAAATGGGCGCGGATGACTTCATTCGCAAGCCGTTCTCTCAGCGCGTGCTTATGGAACGGGTCAAGGTTGCGCTGCGCCAAGCCCGGCCACGGGGACCTGCGATTTCGAACGATACGGAAACGCCCATCGTCGAGCACGGCAAGCTGGTGATGGACCCGGACCGCCATACCTGCACTTGGGATGCGACTGCGGTTACCCTCACCGTGACCGAGTTTCGAATCCTTCGGGCGCTGGCGCAGCGGCCGGGTATTGTGAAAGATCGCAACGCGCTGATGGACGCTGCCTATGACGATCAGATTTATGTCGACGACCGCACCATCGACAGTCACGTCAAGCGGCTGCGGAAGAAGCTCATTGCAGTGGATAGCGAGTTCGATGAAATCGAGACGCTGTATGGTGTGGGTTACCGCTTTAAAGAAAGTGGTTCTTAGTCATTGCAGTGTCTGATCAATATGCACGCTGCCGCGAAGTTGTTGTCTTGCATCTGGCGCCAAATCTCCCTGGATTGCCATATGTGTGAACCGACCGGTCTATTCCCAACGCCCGATGCAGGTCGACTGCGGGTAGGCGGCGTCTTGCCAGAAAGTTTCGGGAGCCCGGCCGGTTATGGTGAGCCGGGACTGGCCCGTTTCATTAGGGTAAAGCGCGTGCCACATTGTTTGGTCTTGCGCTTGGTTCCGGTAGTCCCCATAGT
>JAEKFU010000746.1 GCA_016522385.1 Pseudomonadota bacterium | reverse complement strand
CCCATCGCGTTCCGTGGCAGGGCATCTGTCTGAAAAATCCGCTTGGGAATCTTGAAGTTGGCCAGGTTGCCGGCCAGTCTGGCCAAAATCCTGGCTTCGTCGAGCACACCGTCTGCGGCCCCTGTAGCGACTGCGATCACGCCTTCGCCGAAATCGGGATGCGGTACGCCGATCACCGCCGACTCCGCGATCTCATCAAATCCGTCGAGCACCTGCTCGATCTCCTTGGGATAGACATTGAAACCACCGGAGATGATCAGATCCTTCGAACGGCCTGAAATGGTGATCCGCCCGTCTTCGGCCATGGTCGCCAGATCGCCGGTGATGAAGTACCGGTCTGGGCGAAACTCCTCAGCAGTTTTGTCTGGCATTCGCCAGTAGCCGGAAAACACATTCGGGCCCTTCACCTCGATTGTGGCGATCTCGCCGTGCGGCACTTCAAGCCCGGTGTCATTGGCGATCCGCACGTCGACATCCGGCAGTGCGTAGCCGACTGTGCCGGCGATCCGCTCTCCGTCATAGGGGTTGGAAGTGATCATCCCGGTTTCGGTCATTCCGTACCGTTCAAGGATCTTGTGCCCGCTGCGCTTGGCAAAGTCGTCATGGGTCTCGGCCAGCAACGGTGCCGAACCGGAAATGAACAGCCGCATGTTCTGACACAGCCCGACATCCAGTTTCGGATGCGCCAGCAGCCGCGTGTAGAAGGTCGGCACCCCCATCATAACGCTCGCCGTAGGCAGGTCCGCAACAATCCTTTCGACGTCGAACCGGTCATGCCAGAGAGTCTTCGATAGGTTCAAGAAGGCGATGTTGAGCGCCACGAACAGCCCGTGCACATGAAAAACCGGCAGCGCATGCAGCAGTACATCGCCCTCCTCGAACCTCCACAGCTTGTGCAGCGTCAGCGCATTCGAGGCCAAATTGTCATGGCTCAGCATCGCGCCTTTGGAGCGGCCCGTCGTACCGGATGTATAAAGCAGTCCAGCCAGATCATCGCCCGAGCGCTCAACGGTCGCAAAGTCTGATGATTGATCTTTTGCCAGTTGTGGCAGACTGCCGTTGCCGGCCGCGCCAAGCGTCTGCACCCGGCAGCCGTGGCGCACGGCGATCGCGCCGATCTCGTCCTCATCCTGCGGCCGGCAAACGACAACGCCCGGCTGTGCATCGCAGATGAAATATTCTACTTCCGCGCCCGTGTAGGCGGTATTGAGCGGTTGATAGACCGCGCCGGCCCGCAACACACCAAGATACAACAGAACGCCTTCAAGGGATTTGTCCGTTTGCACCGTTACCCGGTCGCCAGGTTCGATGTCCAGTTCCACAAGGGCGTTCGCGTACCTTGCCGACCCGCTCAGCAAATCGCCATAGGTAAGTGTGATCTGCCGCCTGTCATCTTGCAGCGCGGTGTTGTTGCGCCCGGCTTCGAACCGCGCCTCGAACAGATGAAACAAGTTGGCGTTTGTGGCCATGTCGATGTCTTATGCTGGAATGGTGCGAGGTGAAGACTTTTATTCATCATCTCGTTCACGCACAATGCACGGATCACAATAGCATCTTGTTTTCGAGTTCTACGGAGAACGGACCATGGCCGACCAAACATACTCCCCATCCGAGATAGACGCCCACCTGAAAGACGGGCTCACCGCCTGGCACCATGCCGATAGTTTCATCCAACGCACCTATAACACCAGCGGTTGGAAGGGCACATTGATCGTCGTAAACACCATCGGCCACCTGTGCGAAGCCGCCTGGCACCATCCCGATCTCGTGGTGTCCTACAACAGGGTCACCGTAAAGTTGCAGAACCACGATGCCGGCGGCATCACTGACAAGGACTTCGAGCTCGCCCGCAAACTCGACGAAACCGTCCTGTGGCGCCCCACCGGCGCCCTGAGCGGCCCGCCGGCATCGTACAGCTATGTGAAGGATGAAAAGTGAGCAAGACCCTGAAAATCGTTGCCCGCATTCAGGCCGCCCCGGGTGTTGCGGACGCCCTCGAGGCGGATATGAAGATCCTCGTCGAGGAGACCCGTGCCGAAGCCGGTTGTATCCGCTATGACCTGCATCGCGGCACCGAAAACCCCGACGTCTTCGTATTTGTCGAAGAGTGGGAAACCAAGACTTTGTGGCAAGCCCACATGCAGGGCGAGGCGATCCGCGCCTTCAACGAGCGTATCGGCAGCGGCAATATTGCCCAGGGCGAGGTCATCCAGTTGACCAAGGTTGCCTGACGGAAGGGGCACTCGGTCTGTTTTGTTGTACAATGCTCAATTTCGATGACGCAGGAGGTTTCGATGATCAACATAGAGATGATTGAGGCCCAGGGGATTGCTGTCATTCGGCCACCGGGATTCGTTGGACTGTCGTCGACTGATTTCGAGCGCCTGACGAGCGAAGTTGACGAGTACCTGTCCGATCACGATGCGCTGAACGGTCTGGTGATTGTGACTGAGAGTTTTCCTGGTTGGGAAGATCTCAAGGCATTTGTTGCGCACCTGAAGTTTGTTCGCGACCACCATCGGGCGATCCGAAAGGTCGCAGTCGTCAGCGACAATCCGATTCTCTCGACCGCACCTCTGATTGCCGATCACTTTGTCAATGCCAAGGTGAGAAACTTTGCCTTCGCCGACGTCGATCAGGCAAAGACATGGGCCGCGTCGCCGGACGAGCGGACCGGGCGTTTCGTGC
>JAEKFU010000700.1 GCA_016522385.1 Pseudomonadota bacterium | reverse complement strand
CTGCTATGGGCGCCACCGCGTCTAGCGCTTCTGCCGGCGTTAAGGTTTATTTCGGCCATGGTGGTTACGGCCACGGCTGGGGCTACGGCCACTACAATCCTTGCCGCCGCTGGCTGCGCCGGTATCACCGGACTGGCCGTTACAGGTTCCTGCGCAAGTACCGTCGCTGCATGCGCTGGCACTACTAATCTGGCGAGCAGCCTGACTTCAAAATGGCGCGAAGGCTATGCCCTTTGCGCCGTTTTTTATGAACAGCGCACTTTTCAACCATACGGAGACCCTCGTTGTTGACAATTCAGTCGACTCGGCGGGGCAAACAGCATCGCGTCATTTGGGGCATCGGGCCAGCTGATTAACAATGCTGATGAGCCGACCAGCCCCATACGGAGCCGGCAAGACGTGCCTTTGCTTGGTTCGAAAGTGCCCTAAGCTTCTGGCCCCTGCGCTACGACGGGTACGACCTGCCAAGAATGCCCGGCCGCAACGATGCAGGCTGAACCATTGGTCATCGTCATGATAATTGTCCAGGAACCGGATTTGGAGACATAAAACTCCATTGCGCCACGGTCGCCTGCGGCAATGCCGAGTCCGTGGCGTTCTTCCTCATATTTGCCCTTCAGCTCCTTCAAAAGGGCCATACGTTCGGTGCACAGCAGCGGTTGAGCCGATGCCGAAACTACCGGCATCGCAGCCGCAAGCATCGCCGCACCGCCAACGCCACACAGCAATTTGCAGATTTTGCGATAAGCCATAGTTACCTCCGTTCACCGCCCCTCGGTGTGTTCAACGGAAGGTCCCGTCTTGGGCGTTGCCCGTTCAGCACGACCGGGGCCAGTCTTGCTACGATACGGGAAAGACTGTAAGGCCCGATGAAGACGTAACGTCAAATTGGCCCAATTCAATTAAACTTTTCAAAAGGTCTGATGAGGCGTGTTTCGTTGCCAGCCGACATGGCAAATTCTCCGTAATTCCGACCGAAGTCGGAACATGGGAACATGCGGCGACATCGTGGAATCGAGGGCTTGGACCCCGGCTCTCGCCGGGGTAACAAGTATCGCAGACATTGCGGGGCCGGCCTACGCCCTGTTCTGCCGATTCTCGATAAGGTCGTCCACTACGGCAGGATCGGCGAGCG
The DNA here is from genome assembly GCA_016522385.1 of Pseudomonadota bacterium. Taxonomy (GTDB): domain Bacteria; phylum Pseudomonadota; class Alphaproteobacteria; order Rhizobiales; family Aestuariivirgaceae; genus JABDJG01. The sequence continues at coordinate 3,030 of JAEKFU010000700.1, read as the reverse complement.
TCGACGTATCACCCAAATTGGAGAAATCATCTTCGGCGATCTTGCGCAGAATCCTGCGCATGATCTTGCCGGACCGGGTTTTCGGCAGTCCCGGCGCAAACTGAATAAGATCCGGCGAGGCGATCGGCCCGATTTCCTTGCGAACCCAGTTCCGCAATTCCTTTTTCAACTCATCCGATGTCTTCTCACCAGCCATCAGCGTCACATAGCAATAGATGCCCTGCCCCTTTATGTTATGCGGGTAGCCGACGACGGCCGACTCTGAAACCTTGTCATGCGCCACAAGCGCCGACTCGACCTCGGCCGTCCCCATCCGGTGACCGGAAACGTTGATGACGTCATCGACTCGACCGGTGATCCAGTAAAAGCCGTCCTTGTCGCGCCGGCAGCCGTCTCCGGTGAAATACATGCCCTTGTAAGTCGAAAAATACGTCTCAACAAAGCGCTTGTGGTCACCATACACCGTGCGCATCTGGCCGGGCCAAGAATCAAGGATGACCAGGTTACCGTCGGCCGCGCCATCCAACTCATTGCCATCAGCGTCCACGAGCGATGGCTGAACACCAAAGAACGGCCGCGTCGCCGAGCCGGGCTTCAGCTTGGTCGCACCCGGCAGTGGCGTGATCATGATGCCGCCGGTCTCGGTCTGCCACCAGGTATCGACGATCGGACACCTCTTATCGCCGACAATGTTGTAGTACCACTCCCAGGCCTCCGGATTGATAGGCTCACCGACTGTGCCGAGTAACTTTAGTGAGCTGCGCGAGTGTTTTGTCACATAGTCATCTCCGGCCCCCATCAAGGCGCGAATTGCTGTTGGAGCCGTATAGAAGGTGTTGACCTGGTGTTTGTCGACCACATCCCAGAAACGGCCAGCGTCGGGATAGTTCGGTACGCCTTCAAACATCAGTGTCGTGGCGCCGTTTGCCAGCGGGCCATAGACGATGTAGCTGTGCCCGGTCACCCAGCCAACATCCGCTGTACACCAATAGATGTCGCCATCGTGATAGTCGAAGACATACTGATGGGTCATCGAGGCGTAGACGAGATAACCCGCTGTCGTATGCAGCACACCCTTGGGCTTACCGGTGGAGCCTGATGTATAGAGAATAAACAGGGGATCCTCGGCCTTCATCTTGGCCGGCGGGCAATCGGCCTTCACCTTGCGGATCGCCTCGTGATACCAGATGTCTCGCTTGGGATTCCAATTGACGGTACCGCCGGTGCGTCGCACCACCAGCACTTTGGCCTTCGATCCGCCCTTGGCCTTCGCCAGCGCTGAATCTGTATTGGCTTTTAGCGGGATTGTGCGCCCGCCACGAATTCCTTCATCGGCGGTGATCACGAATTCTGACTTACAGTCTTCGATACGTCCGGCCAATGCATCCGGAGAAAAACCGCCAAAGACGATTGAATGGATCGCACCAATCCGCGCGCAGGCAAGCATCGCATAGGCTGCCTCGGGTATCATCGGCATATATATGGTAACTCGGTCACCCTTCTTGACACCGTGCGCTTTCATGACGTTTGCCAAGCGGCAGACGTGTTCATACAGTTCACTATAGGTGATCTTCTTGTCGTCATATGGGTTGTCACCTTCCCATATGATGGCAGTCTGATTGCCACGTTTCTTTAGGTGCCGGTCAACGCAATTGTAAGAGGCATTGGTGACACCGTCCTCGAACCATTTGATCGACACGTTCGGATAGCCATAGCTGACATTCCTGACTTTCTTGTAAGGCTTGAACCAGTCAATTCGCTTGCCATGCTTGGCCCAGAACTTGTCCGGGTTTTTGACGGACGCCGCATACATTTTCTCGTATTCGGCATTGTTGACATGAGCCTTCTTTGACCAGGCGCCGGACACTTTATAGACATGGGACTCAGACATTTGTCGAAACGACCTCCCCTACTTGGATTACTTTGGACTACAGCCAATACCCATTATGCGTAGCAACATCAATTGTCGCAATGGCCGAACCGTTTGGCTTGCGTTATGATCCGTTCTTCGCCGGTTGGCGCAATCTGCAAGCCTTAGTGGAATAGGCTGGAGACAGATTCCTCGCGGGCGGTACGCGCGATGGCTTCACCAATGAGTGGCGCGATTGAAAGTACGCGGATGTTTTGCGAAACCCGCACCGCCTCAGTAGCCACTATGGAATCCGTTACGACCAGTTGCTTGAGCTTCGACGCCGTAATGCGCGCGACCGCCCCGCCAGACAGGACGCCATGCGTAATATAGGCGGTTACGTCCGATGCGTCTTTCTCCAGAAGCGCCTCGGCGGCATTACACAAAGTACCGCCGGAATCAACGATGTCGTCGACCAACACGCATGAATAGCCTTTGACGTCGCCGATGATGTTCATCACCTCGGATTCACCCGGCCGGTCGCGTCGTTTATCAACGATCGCCAGTGGCGCATTGATCCGCTTGGCCAGACCGCGTGCCCGCACCACGCCACCAACGTCTGGCGATACGACAGTCACTTTCGAGGTGTCAAAGTGGTCCTCGATATCGCGCACCATCACCGGTGCAGCGAACAGGTTGTCTGTAGGGATATCAAAAAAGCCCTGGATTTGCCCGGCATGCAGATCGACCGTTAGCACCCGGTCGGCCCCAGCCCTCTCAATCAGATTGGCCACCAATTTTGCTGAAATCGGCGTCCGGGGGCCAGCTTTGCGGTCTTGCCGTGCATAGCCGAAATACGGCACGACAGCCGTCACCCGACGCGCCGAAGCGCGTCGGAGCGCATCGATGATGATCAACAGTTCCATCAAATGGTCGTTGGCCGGAAACGATGTCGACTGCAGAACGAACACATCCTCGCCGCGGACATTCTCATCAACTTCGACAAAGATCTCCATGTCGGCAAACCGCCGCACATGGCACTTCGTCAAAGGAGTGTTGAGAGACGTCGCGATGGCTTCCGCCATCGGGCGATTGGAGTTGCCAGCTACCAGTTTCATGACACCTGATCCCGATCGGGCCCCTGGCGGGCCCGTGTTGCCCTCGCTTGGGGGGTCTATAGC
>JAEKFU010000488.1 GCA_016522385.1 Pseudomonadota bacterium | reverse complement strand
GGACATTGTCGATGCACTAAATGCGCTGCGCAATCGATACACCTATGTGTTCACGACCGGCGGTATCGGTCCGACGCATGATGACATTACCGCTGACGCGGTAGCGAAAGCCTTTAGGGTGCCGATTAGTCATGATCCTCGCGCGGTGGACATTTTGAAATCCTTTTACCGCGAGGTCGGCCGGGAAGCGACTCCGGCACGGATGCGCATGGCGCGAATGCCGCAAGGCAGCAAGCTGATTGCCAACCCGGTTTCGCGGGCGCCGGGGTTTCACATTGGCAATGTGTTTGTCTTGGCCGGAGTGCCGAAAATCATGCAGGCGATGCTGGAGGAGGTTGCGCCGCTACTGCGCGGTGGCATTGCCATGGGGACCATAACCGTCGCAGTGCATATCGCCGAGGGCGATCTTGGCGTGCCGCTTTCGCAAATCCAGGCCAGATACGACACGGTTGGCATCGGCAGTTACCCTTTTGAAACAGGCACCGGGTTTGGTGCAAATATTGTGCTGCGCTCGCGCGATCCTGAAAAGCTTTCGCAAGCAGAGCGGGAAGTTCGGCAAATGATCAACGAATTGACCGCTGCCGGCAAATCGAATGTTAGGTGACACAAGGTCGATCGAGACGTCAGTTCCGGCAGATTACGCCGCCTGTTCCTTGATCTGCCGGATGGCCTCGCCGACGCGCTCGGTCAATTCGGCGCGTGTGAACGGCTTGTTGATCAACTCAATGAAGTTGGGCAAGTCCTGCATCTCTTCGGCAGTGCCCTGCGTGTAGCCCGAAGCGAAAAGCACTTTCAGATCGGAGCGAATCTTCATCGCTTCCGCCGCCAGTTCAGGGCCGTTCATGCCGGCCATGACGACGTCCGACAGCAATAGATCGATGTCCGGCCTGGACTTGATCAACTCAAGTGCATCAGCACCGTTCGAGGCCTCGAGCACGTCGTATCCCATGTCTTCAACCATGGCGACGGCAACGTCGCGCACCGCGTCATTGTCTTCCACGACCAGCACCAGGTGTTTTCGTTCTTCGGTGGCTTCGGGGTCAGGCTTCGCCGGTGCACAGGGTATCTCGTCGGGATCTTCTGCCGCCTCAGGTGTCTCGGGTGCGGCGTCGGCTGCACCAGAGCTGTCCGCTTCGGAGTGGTGAGCTTCAGAACTGCTCGTTTCAGACTCAGCGACAGCGGCAGCCGGTTTTGCTGCGACTATCGTGTCAGTGTTTACGACGTCGGCAACCTCGGTTTCTTGTGGCTTGCCAGCGTTCTCATCTGTCTCGTTGCCGAATTTGGGCAGGTAGACTTTGACGGTCGTGCCCTTGTTCTCTTCGGAGATAATTTTGAGGTGTCCGCCGGATTGCTGAACAAAGCCATAGATCATCGATAGGCCGAGACCGGAGCCTGCTTCTGGCGGCTTGGTGGTGAAAAATGGCTGCACTACCTTGTCGATGATCTCAGCTGGCATGCCGGTTCCTGTGTCAGTGACTGATATCATCACATAGGCGCCAGGCGTGAGGTCTTCAAATTGTCGGCAATAGGCGTCATCCAGCAGTGAGTTGCCAGTCTCAATGGTCAATGATCCGCCGTCCGCCATCGCATCGCGGGCATTGATAGCAAGATTGAGGATGGCTGTTTCAAGCTGGGTGCGATCTGTCGCAACCGGCCACAAACTTTCGCCGCTTACCACCTCCAGTTCGATATTGCCGCCAATCGCCCGAGTCAGCATTTCCTTCATGCTGCTGATCAGATTATTGGGATTGATCTCCTCGTCTTCCAGCGTTTGCTGGCGCGAAAAGGCCAGCATGCGCTTGGTCAATTCCGAGCCTTTATTGGCAGCCTCGACTACGGCGTGAATGCGTTTGAGTGCCTTCTCGTCGTCTTCGACCATCTGTTCGAGAAGCTGCAAATTGCCGACCATGACCATCAATAGATTATTGAAATCATGCGCAATGCCACCAGTCAGGCGACCAACAGACTCCATCTTCTGCGCTTGCAGGAATTTGCGCTCGAGCAGAATCTGCTCGGTGATGTCCTGGCAGATGCCATGCAGGGCCGTGACCTCACCGGCTTCGCTGCGCTCAGTATCGATGTGGATCTGGATACGCTCGACATCGCCGGACTTGCGTGTAATGTCGCAGTCGAACGGCTTGATTTTCGAGCCCAGCTTGGCCAGTTCAATATTTTCTTCCCAGCGATCGCGGTGACTTTCGCTCATCATTTCGAGAATCGGATCGAATGAAGGCTCAGCGGCCTGATTGAAGTCGAAGATGGCATACATCTGATCGGACCACTCGATTGACCCGTCCGATAGATCGACAATCCAGCTGCCGACCCTGGCAATTTCCTGAGAGCGGGCCAGGTTGCGCTGGCTTTGCTCGACACGGTGAATCTCTTCCATGCGTTCATCGATATTGCGCAACAGGCCAATGACCTTGACATGGTCGCCGGTCAATGGATCGCGAACAACAGCGGAAATTTGCTCGAGCCAGATATAGTCATCATCGGCGTTGCGGTAGCGGAACCGATCGAGCCAGAATTTGGCACCGGGATCACGCTTGATAGCTGAGCCGAGCGTCCGGTCCTTGTCTTCGGGATGCACACCGTCTTCGAAATGCTTGAAATTGAGACGTTCATCACCGGGCTGATAGCCGAGGATCTCATAAAGTTCCGGTGAAATCGAATGGGTCCGGTTGCGAAAATCATAATCCCAGCTGCCATAGCCGCCGGCACGTACCGCAAGTTCAAGACGTGCCTGGGTTTCGCGGTCTTGAGAAGCGCCCGCCTGCGCGTCGGCGGACGCCGGTGCCGGATTGATCAGCAGCAAGTATTCATGGGTTCCTTCACGGACGTGCTGCGGTGTGAAGCGGACGGCGGTTGGCGTGCCGTCTTGCGGACGGTATGTGACTTCGATCTTTGTCTGTGCCCGGGTGTTGATCCCGCTTATGCCTTCATCGACATAGCGGGCAGAAAGCTTGCTTTTCTCCGACTGTGACAACTGGCGGCCGACCAGCTCGTAGCGGCTGCAACCCCACCTCCTCATGAGGCATTGAGTGGCATCGACAATGCGCGAATCGGGCAGGCTGATAGCCAACATTTCAACGGCGGAAATGTCGAGCGCCTTGATCAGCTCGCCGATCGTTCCATTGGCAAAAGACATATAGGCGAAACCTCTCTTGAAATTATTGTGGAAATTATTGCCACAACTGTGTGAACCAACCGTTGACGCGGGCTAGAAAATTAACGATGCCTGTTCAGTGTTTGGAGATGCGTTGTTTTTCGCGGTTTTCCGGCCTATAGATTATTGCTTCAGTGGTGAGATCAGGGAGCGAGGAGGGCGCATGTCTGAGGTCACGGGCGGCAATGTTGATGAGCGTTACGAAAAAGCGTTTCCGGTGTCCTGGGAACAGTTTCACCGGGATGCCCGCGCGCTGACGTGGCGGCTCTCCGGACAGGGGCCATTCGAAGCTGTCGTGGCGGTCACAAGAGGCGGCATGGTGCCGGCGGCCATTGTCGCTCGCGAACTCGGCGTGCTGGTCATTGAGACCATCTGTATTTCCTCATATGACTACGGAAAACAGAGTGAAGTTAAGATTTTAAAACCAGTTGCTGATAATTTACGTGAAGATGATGGCGGCGCCAAGGTTTTGATCGTTGATGACCTCGTCGACACCGGCGCTACGGCCAAGGTTGTTCGCGAGATGCTACCAAAGGCGCATTTTGCAACGGTCTACGCCAAGCCGGCCGGTCGGCCGCTCGTCGACACGTTTGTTACCGAGGTCAGCCAGGATACCTGGATCTATCTGCCCTGGGATCTGACCCTGCAATTCACCCCGCCGATCCGTGAAGGCGCTGGGCATTGAGGAAAACTCCCTGTTTTGATTGCAGATATCCGGCCAAAACGGCATAAGCGGGGCTGGATTTTGATGTCAAATGCTCCCGCGGGCGTGCTGGAATTGGTAGACAGACCGGACTTAAAATCCGTTGGGCGTATGCCCGTGGGGGTTCGAGTCCCCCCGCCCGCACCATGTTGCTCTGAGAATTGCTGGGGGCAGCCTATCTCGCCCGGACAATGCGGTCACATAGCATCTTGGCGATGTTTTTCAGTAGTTTTGCGGCCGTCTTGGAATGGCGGCCGATCAGTTTGCGCAGGTTGGAGTCGCTGAGACACAAAATTTCCACATCGTCGGTCGCCGCATAAACGTCCCTCGTGCGTGGCAGATCAAGGAAGAAAGCGATTTCACCGAACATGTCGCCAGCTGACAAGACGGCCACGACATCGTCACCGTCACGCACTTCCAGTATGCCCTTCAGAACGACGAACATGTTTTGGGCGACATTGTCTTTCTTGATCAATCGGTCGCCACAGGCGCAGCAGATGACATTCGACTTGTCCAGGCAGTGCTGGATTTCTTCAGGGCTCATATCGTCAAACAGATGATGTCGGGTGTCGTCAAAGAGCTGCAGTGAACTGCTGACATTGGCCCAGTAGTCATCCATATCGATCAGACGTTGGCTGATCACCGCGTCACGGCCTTTGAGGAGTTTGTCGAGCTTGTCCGGCACCCTTGCATCGGGTCCAAAATCCTTCAGGACACTGGCAAGCGGTGATCCGATGGTCGTCAGATAACCAATGTCCTCGGCAACCAGCATTAGCGGGATCAAATATCCGGTTTCCGGGCTGTTGACGTTGCGCTTTGTGTAGCTGCGAAAGCCGAGGCCCTGATAGACATTCAGCAAATGCGGTTCGCAATCGCCAAACACCAGCTGGATCCGTCGTTCGTTGACGAAATTCATGTAGAGACAAAACATGCGATAAAGCAGGTCGGAACCGCGAAGTTGCGGCTCGATCATGAACCTCTCACCGATTATCATCTGTTCATCCGGTACACTTTCGCGAAATTCACCAAGGTCGTACTGGTGAATGTGACGTTTGGTGAAGGCGTTGCTGCCGCCCCATGTCCACCGTGCCGTTCCGACCAGCTTTTTTGCCTTTTTGGCGACGATCAGGTAGCTCTTGGCATCGTCCGGTTCGACCAGTCGCTTGCCCTGATGGTCGGCGACGGAACGGTAGCGGTCCATCTCTTCAACATAAATGCGGTAGCGAAAGCGGTAGATGTCTTCAAAATCTTGGTTGGACGTCGCAATCGCAATCGTCACATCATCGGTATGTTCGTCCACTGCAACCCGCTCCACTCTATGCGGTCAGCAGCATAGACTATTCCACGACAGGTGGACCTTGCTCAAGTGCAGACCAAGCCTCAAAGGCGCGCGACTTCGGTCCGCAGTCGGGCGGAAAGGTTACCTACAGTAGCCACGTTTATCGCGTCAAAGCGCAGCCAACGAGCAAGCCCTGCAAGGGAACAGGCAAGGCGCTGAGCCGTCTGGACCTCATCGTGGTCCGCCTCAAGATGGCTGGCGTTCACCTGCAGAATGCGGTTTTGCCGATCCGATTTGAGGCAGACGCGAGCAGCCATATGGCCCTTCATCAAAAATGGCAGAACATAATAGCCGTACTGGCGCCTTTCGGCAGGTGTGTAGATCTCTATGCGATAGTTGAAACCGAACAGCCGTGCGGCACGATCACGGTTCCAGACCAGCGGGTCAAAGGGTGATAAAAGGCCGCTACCGGTTGCCCGGCGCGGAATCTCGGCGTCGGCGTAAAGGTAGCCGCGATGGCGCCAGCCGTCGACGTCGAGCCCGATGAGGCGGCCGTCCTCGACCAGCTCTGAGATGGCCTGCCTAGCCTCGGCAACAGGCAGACGGAAGTAGTCGCGCAAGTCCATTTCGGTCGCGACACCCAAGGCGCGGGCGGACAACTCGATCAGGCGGCGCATGGCGATCGGTTCGCACGGCGTTTCCTGTGCCAGGACTCGAGGTGGTATCACGCGCTCTGGGATATCGTAGCGCCGTTCGAAATTGACTTGTCTTTCCGCTGCTGTGACCTCGCCGGTCGCAAACAGGTATTCCAGCGCCGTCTTGCCGTCGCTCCACGACCACCAGTCCTTCGACGATTTATTACCGGCGCCGGGCAGCTCGGCCGCCCTCAGCGGCCCGCGC
>JAEKFU010000692.1 GCA_016522385.1 Pseudomonadota bacterium | reverse complement strand
TTATCAGAAAAGTGCTGCAACTTTTCTGGAACATGCTCGAGTTACGGAACGCAGCGCGATGTGGGTCATCGGGCAAGTTCCGTAACGACGTCCGATGGCCGGATTTGGGCCACCGAAGGCCGTGTTTCTGCGCCCACTGGACGTCGTTATGCTCCGCTTGTGGTCAACCAGACCACGGCGCGAAGCATGCCTAGCCAGCAGACGCACAAACGCGGTCAAATGATTCCATATGAGAAAGACACGCTCTAGGAGCACTACGAGGCGCGGGCTTCCACCAATTCCCGGCGTTCACTGGCCGTCAGTCGCTGCGAGGCGGATTTGAGCTGACCGCAGGCCGCCATAATGTCGCGGCCGCGCGGCGTGCGTACTGGACTGGAGTAACCGGCCCGATTGACGATCTCGGCGAACTTTTCAATCGTCTCCCACTCGGCGCATTCAAACGATGCACCGGGCCAGGGATTGAACGGGATCAGGTTGACCTTGGCCGGGATGCCTTTGAGCAGTTGCACCAGTCGTTTGGCATCGGCAATGCTGTTATTGACGCCCTTCAGCATGACATATTCGAACGTGATCCGCCGGGCATTGGACAGGCCCGGATAGTCCCGGCATGCCTGCAGCAGTTGCGCAATAGGATATTTCTTGTTGAGTGGCACCAGCTTGTTGCGCACCTCATCCGTCGTCGCATGCAGCGAGATCGCCAGCATCGTACCGATTTCATTGCCGGCTCGTACGATTTCCGGCACGACACCGGATGTCGACAGCGTGATGCGCCGTTTCGATAGGGAAAGACCCTCGCCGTCGCTGGCGATCTCGATGGCGTCCTTGACATTGTCGAAATTGTACAGTGGCTCACCCATACCCATGAGCACCACATTGGTGATGTAACGACCACTGGCCGGCGCCTGCTGATTAGCCGCCAGCTGATGCGGCCACTCGCCGAGTCGGTCGCGGGCCAGCAGTATTTGGCTGACAATTTCGCCACCTGTCAGATTGCGCACCAATCTCTGTGTTCCGGTGTGACAGAACGTGCAGGTCAACGTGCATCCGACCTGACTGGAAATACACAACGTGCCGCGGTCTGCTTCGGGAATGAACACGGTCTCGATGTCCTGGCGGCGTCCCAGGTCATCCGGCGCCAGGCGCAACAGCCATTTGCGGGTGCCGTCATTGGAGATTTGTTCGGAGACGATTTCCGGCCGCTCAAGTGAAAACTGCTCGTCAAGCAAGCCACGCAGCTCCTTGGCCACATCGGTCATTTCATCAAATGACGTCACTCCACGATTGTAGACCCAGCGCCACAACTGGTTGGCCCGCATGCGCAGTTGCCGAGCGGGCACACCGACTTCTCCCAAAGCCGTCTTCAGATCGTCACGTGTAAGGCCGATCAACGATCGTTGTTGGCCACACGACACGTTCACCGAACCACCATCAGAAATGCCGCTTTTCGAATTATCTATTCGTATCGTCGCGCTCATGGCCATGGTTCTTAGCACAGCTAAGAAACGTTTACAGAGGCAATGAATTCAAGCGCTGGGCTACTTGCAGCTGCCGGCGATCTTGTCGAGCGCCGCGGTCACGCCGGACAGAGAATAGCGGTCAACCGTCTTGGTTCCGCGCCACGACACGCCTTCGACCACCATCCTGGAACCGGCCTTCATGGCCGACACAATCCTGCGATCATTGGCGGATGTGTCCGCCCAAGCACCGTCACCACTTGTGAACAGCGTAAACCCGCTACCGTCAATCGTGAGCTTGGCTGTTGAGCCCTTCTTGAACGGATAACCGATGATCGTGTTGACCTCGCCATTGACCTCTTCGGCAGGCCGGTTGGTCACCAGAAAATGGATCGGGTCGCGTTTAACGTTTTTCGGCGATGTGTCCTTGGGCTGCGAGACGATGTAGCACACTGCGCCCTTCTTGCCATTGAACTTGTAGGCCGACCAGTCATTAAACTCGCCGATAAGTTTCGGCGCCTGGGCGAAACCGGGCGCTGTCACAAAAATGACAAGCGCCGCACTCGCCATCAGCTTCGGAATCGCAGAAAAACGAATCATCTTGACACGAAGGATACTCATTGCCGTCATTGAATTCCAGTATACTTGACACAAAACAACTTATTCGCAGCAGGCAGCCTAGCCACGGACAGCTTTCCGATAAAGGCTGACCTTTTCTGCCAGCTTTGTTTTCCACATTATCTGAGAATCTGACCACATTGCGGCGTCGCGGTGTCGATAGATTCGGTTCGGGAAAACCAAAAAAACCTCCGCGTAGCTGGTTTGCCGGGCTTGACCTCTTGATATTGTGCTGTGATCCATATCATCGAGTGTTCAAGATTGAGCGGTCACGAACGGTCAAACGCAGGTCAAACAAACAGAGGGCAGGTGAGATGAGAGCGGTGTTGTGCAACGAACTGGGGCCACCGGAAAGGCTTGTAATCAAGCAGATCGAAAAGCCCAGCCCGGCAGCTGGTGAAGTTGTCATCGCCGTCAAGGCCGCATCGCTCAATTTCTTTGATACGCTGATCATCGAAGGCAAGTACCAGTATCGGCCTGAACTACCGTTCTCGCCTGGTGCGGAAATCGCCGGCAACGTTGAGACCATCGGCGACGGCGTCAGTGGCCTGGCACCGGGTGACCGGGTGATGGCCTATCTTGGTTGGGGCGGCGTGCGCGAGCAGGTGGTGGCCGCCGCCAAGCGCACAGTGAAGATTCCTGACGGCATCAGTGACGCCACCGCCGCCGGCCTGACGGTCACCTACGGTACGACCCTGCATGCGTTGAAAGACCGGGCCGATCTCAAGCCCGGAGAGACACTGGCCGTGCTCGGTGCCTCCGGCGGCGTCGGCCAGGCGGCGATAGAAATTGGCAAGGTGATGGGCGCACGGGTTATTGCCTGTGCCTCGTCCGAGGACAAGCTGCAGTTCTGCCGCCGGCTCGGTGCCGATGACACCGTCAATTATGGCAATACAGATCTTAAGGACGCGCTCAAGGAGATGACCGGCGGCAAAGGGGTTGATGTCGTCTATGACCCGGTCGGCGGCGAGTTTGCCGAACAGTCGCTCCGTGCGACCGGTTGGAATGGACGCTTTCTCGTCATCGGCTTTGCCAGCGGGGAGATACCCAAGCTGCCGCTCAACCTGGTGTTGCTTAAGGGCTGCCAGGTGATCGGCGTCTTCTGGGGTGATCACACTCAGCGCGAACCTGACAAGCACCGAGCCAACATGCAAACCCTGCTCGAGTGGTGCAGGGACGGCAAAATCAAACCTCACATTTACAAGACCTATGCGCTTGAGCAAACCGCCGAGGCTCTCAGCGACCTTGCCGAGCGCAAGGTCGTGGGTAAGGCCATTATCTTACCGGCCGGGTAGCGCCAAATCGCCGCTTATCGAACATCATCCCTGTCACCCGGCTTTAGCGCATCGACATATGCTTCAATCGTCTTGGCCGTGCGTGTCGAGGTCTGCCGGTAAAACAGCATTAGCATCACCAATGCCGTTGTCGCCATGCAGGAGATCGGGCTGATGAACAGGAATAGGGCAGACACCGAGTAGAAGTATCCGCGAATTCCTGAATTGAAACTTCTGACCGCTTCGGACAACACTGTAGCTGCGGCGGTGATCAGTTGCGCCTGATGCGGATGATTGTCGCCGGGCTCGGGCAGCCCGCCGAGCAGCGATACGGTGTAGACAAACTTGCGCAAGGCGTAGGTGAACGAGAAAAAGCTGATGGTCAGCAACAGCCCAATAACCAGTAGCTTCAGGGCAAAGAGTTCAAGGCTCATCTGGCCGACAAACGGCAATGTCGATACCATCACGTGCACACGCCCGGCATTGGCAAACACACCCACCACGCCGGCCAGCACGATCAGCGTCGCCGAACCGAAAAACGCCACCGAATTGATTATGTGGCCCAGCATGACAGCGTCGAAAGTGCGGTTGTCGCGCCGCGTCGACAGATCGATCCAGCGCTGCCGCACCACGCCAAGTTGGGTATTCAGCGTGCCGCGCGCAAACCGGGTCAATAGCGGTGAATAGGTCGCCCAGGCCGCAATCAGAAATGCCACGGCGGCCACATGCAAGATATCTAGATCGTCAGGCATGTCGATTTGTAAGGGGTTTGATCACGCCGCGCAATTGATCTGATTTACATGCTTGGCGTAGCACCTCTCATGTTCAGCCAAAAAGGCACCAAAGCTTCCTCGCACACGAGCGGCAAGCGCCCTGACTCGCTCCAGATCGCATCAAAATTGGTGACAATATGAGCGAGCTTCGCACATCGCGCGGCGTGTTTAGGATCGAGTTCTGATCTCCATGGCAATGAGCTACGCCAGTCATCCCAATTGGACACTTCCTCACCGCGTAACGCCAAAAAATCGCGCGCCAGGTACACCAACAAGAACCATGATCCGGAGACGTCACCGTGACCAAATCGCTGGCCTTCAAGTGCGCCGTCTTGAATTCTTGCCCATGCCCGATCAGACGTGAGAAACTCATCGTCAGGCAGGTGCACCGTGTCGAATTGAATGCCAAGATGGTCGCGCTGTTCGTTATCGAGTTGCGCATCGGCGATGCGCCAGGCACCGCCGTCCCAATATTCGCACACCCAATGATCTTCGAATTGCCCGACAGTGAAGTACCGCGCAAAGCCGCAGCGCACACGCGCGGCAATAGACTTCTCGCGTAAGAACGCACACAACATCAACGCATAGTCGCGGCAGGTCGCCGGGGCCCTGCTGCCAGGTGGTCGCGCAATCTCCAGCGGATCGGAATCGATCGAGATGATTTGCTGCAGCCTTTCGACAAGCGGCAGAGTCTGACGTGAAACAGATATGAGATGCGATGCTCCCAGGCGGTACACGCCGAGATAGTCGGTGTGGACGAGCAACCC
>JAEKFU010000485.1 GCA_016522385.1 Pseudomonadota bacterium | reverse complement strand
CGGGAGAACCGAACAGCATGGCAGCAGGATGCTTACCGGACCAGTAGTGCGTCCAGGCAAAGCCGCCTTCGATCAGGCCCTTGTCGACGGCATCCAGAGTTTCCTTCACGCCAACGACAGAGCCGGCTGGCAGGACTTCGATCTTTACGGAACCACCGGTCAGGTCTGAAACGTCCTTGGCGAATTCATTCAGCATGAAAACTTCGTCGGCCTTGGCCGGGATCACTGATTGGATGCGGATTTTGGTTTCCGCCGAGGCCACACCGGCCCAGGCGACAGCGGCAACGGCCATCACGGCTGCGCCTGTAATTAACTTTCGAATGCTACGCATAAAAGCGTTCCTCCCATGTTTTGCGCCAACGACGGTGTCATGGCACGGCCTTGGTATCTTCTTGCAAAGGTGATTTTCCAGCTGCAGTGAGCGGCGTCCGCGCGGCCCGGCAACAGACAAATTACCTCCCGATCAGCGCCACGTTCATTCGGAAACACATACGACCTTTCGTTCGTGGCCCTTGCGATGTAAGCGCTTACATACTAATATTGCGGCAATCGAGGCGAAACGTCAAGTGTTGATCAAGTGACAACGACACAGAGCACATCGGAGACGGCTCGGCGGGCCAAGCGCCGCCGGCCAGGTGCCACCGCGGAAAAGCCGACGGTGGAGGATATCGCCCGCGCCGCTGGCGTGTCTACGGCGACCGTGTCACGCGCGCTCAACAAACCGGATTCGGTCAGCGGCGAACTCCGCAGAAAAGTTACCAGCAAGGTCCGCGAGCTTGGATACGTCCCGTCTGGTGCGGCCAGAGCATTGGCCTCCAATCGGACCTTTACAGTCGGTGCGGTTGTGCCGACATTGAACAATGCCATCTTTGCAGCCAGTATCGAGGCATTTGAGGAAACGCTCTCAAAAAATGGTTACACGCTGCTCGTCACAGTTTCGAACTATGATCCGACACATGAAGTTGAGCAGATCCGCCGGCTCCTGGAGCGCGAGGTTGACGCGTTGATGTTGGTCGGCCTCGATCATCACGACGATGCTTGGCGCCTGGTTGAGCGCTCGGGATGTCCGACGGTGGCGATTTGGGGACACGCCAAGAACCCGGCCATTCCGTGCCTCGGCTTTGACAATGCTTCTGCCGCTGCCCATGCGATAGATCATCTTGTCGAATTGGGTCACCGCCGCATCGGTATGGTCGCGGGAATATCTGATGGTAATGACCGGGCCCGGGCACGTCGGCGCGGTGTTGAAAGGGCATTGAAAAGACATGGCTTACCGGTCGATGCTGGCCTGTTCACCGAAAGACCCTACTCCCACAATGATGGTCGCGCAGGGTTTGCCGAAGTGATGGATCGTAACGACCCGCCCACCGCGATCATGTGCGGCAACGATGTACTGGCAATGGGCGTTCTGTTTGAGGCACGAGACCGCGGCATTGCCGTTCCCGCAGAATTGTCCGTCATCGGCTTCGACAACCTGCCGATCACTGAACAATTGAGCCCCGCGCTGACCACCATCCAGGTTCCATCGGTTGCCATTGGCACGGCATCGGCCAATGCCATTGTCGCACACCTGGCCGATGGCTCACCCATTCACTCTCAAACCTTCGATGCACCTTTCGTGTTGCGCGGCACGACGCGAGCCGTTCCATGAATTTCGATTTTGTCATTGTCGGTGCCGGTTCGGCTGGCTGCGTCCTGGCCAACCGATTGTCCGAGAACGGCAGACACACTGTCTGCCTCATCGAGGCTGGCAGCCGTGACTGGAACCCATGGATCCATATTCCGGTCGGCTACTTCAAAACCATGCACAATCCGGCGACCGACTGGTGCTATGAAACCGAGCCGGATGTCGGTCTTAATGGTCGGTCGCTGAAGTGGCCGCGCGGAAAGGTGCTGGGCGGCTCCAGTTCGATTAACGGACTGCTGTATGTCCGTGGTCAACCGCAGGATTATGACCACTGGCGCCAACTCGGCAATACTGGCTGGGCATGGGATGATGTGCTTCCATATTTCCTGAAATCGGAAGATCAGCAGCGTGGCGCCAACTCCCGTCACGCAACCGGTGGCCCACTGGCTGTCAGTGACATGCGTCTGAAGCGAGAGATCTGTGATGCCTGGGTCGCAGCGGCGCAGACCGCCGGCTACCCGTTTAATCCGGACTATAATGGCGAGACGCAGGAAGGCGTCGGCTATTTTCAGTTTACCTGCCGCAACGGGTTGCGCTGCAGCACCGCCAAAGCGTTTCTGAATCCCGCACGTAGGCGGTCCAATTTGAAAATCATGACGAATACGTTGACCGAGCGGCTTGTTGTTGAGGATCGCCGGGTGGTCGGCGTCGAACTTCGTCGGGGCGGATCGCAACACACGGTTCGCGCCAGCAAGGAAGTCATCCTGTGCGCCGGCGCCATCGGCTCACCGCAAATTTTGATGCTGTCCGGAGTGGGCGATGCCGCCCAACTGCAAAACCTAGAAATCGACGTGCAGTACGACGCTCCGCATGTCGGCAAGAACATGCAGGATCACCTTCAGGCCCGACTGGTCTACAAATGCAATGAGCCGACGCTCAATGATGAAGTCTCCAGTCTGTTCGGCCGCATCAAGATCGCGGCCGAATATGCCCTGTTCAGAACCGGCCCGATGACCATGGCGGCAAGCCTGGTAACGGCATTTCTGAAAACTCGGCCGCAGCTCGAAACACCGGATATCCAGTTTCATGTCCAACCGTGGAGCGCAGACAGCCCTGGCGAAGGCGTGCATCCGTTTTCTGCGTTCACTGCATCGGTGTGCCAGCTACGGCCGGAGAGCCGTGGCGAAATTCTTCTGAAGTCGCCTGACCCTTCAGTCCATCCGGCAATCCACCCAAATTATCTGGCCACGAACACCGACTGCGACACCATCGTTTCCGGCATCAAGGTGGCAAAGAAAATCGCAGCCTGTGCACCGGTCGCTGGCAAGATCAGTGAGGAGTTCCGGCCGGGCAGCGTCGCGGAAAGTGACGAAGAGCTGTTGCAATGGGCGCGCGATACCTCAACCACCATCTATCACCCTACTGGCACTTGCCGCATGGGAACCGACAACCTTGCGGTAGTGGACCCGCGGCTGATACTGAAAGGCCTTGACGGATTGCGTGTGGCCGATGCCTCAATCATGCCCGAAATCGTTTCCGGCAACACCAACGCACCGGCCATCATGATCGGTGAAAAGGCCGCCGACATGATTCTGCAGGACAGCAACTGAACCGGGCCCTATAAGCAGGTTTTTCATCAACTGGAGCCAGTTCACTGCCTGCCGAACTTTCGCCGACCACCCGATTTGCGCTGACATTCGCCGCCGCTTTTGCCGGCGGCGCGGTATTCGCCGCCATTGGCTTTCCCGCGCCGTGGCTGGCCGGCGCCATGCTGGCCACTGCTGCGGCCAGTCTTTCTGGGCTGCCGGTGCTGCTGCCCGGGCGGGTCCGTTATGCCGCCTTCGTTATTCTGGGTTTGCAGATCGGCGGCAGCTTCACTTGGGATAGCCTTTCTTCGATTGCCCAATGGCCTGTGAGCCTGATCGTGTTGACTGTCAATGTCGCTGTGCTCGTGATGTGCGGGTACCTGCTATTTACCAAGGTTTTCAGATGGGATGCCAAGACCGCCTTCTTCGCCAGCAAGCCGGGCGCCCTTGCCATGACTTTGGCAATGGCTGAACATTATGGTGCAGATATAAGGCGAGTTGCGGCGGCACAAAGTCTGCGTCTGTTCTTCTTGGTGGCATTGCTTCCCATGCTGGCCCTAAGACTGAATGGTCAAGTGCTACCTGCCTCGGCCGGTGCACAAATCGCAGATCCCCTTGCCATTGTTCTTATCCTATCTTCTGGGACACTTGCCGGCTATGTGTTCCATCTGCTTGGTGCACCGGCGGGATTTCTGTTGGGCGCTATGCTGGCCAACGCTATTTTACAGCTCTGCGGCCTGGTCTCCGGTCGCATGCCGGATCTGCTGTTGATCCCGGCGTTTGTCATTCTTGGCATAATGGTGGGAAGCCGCTTTCGGTACGTTGGCGCTACCATGTTGCGTAAGGATTTGATGGCGGGCGTCGCCGGATTCGCCGTTGCAATCGTTGTCGCCACGTCAGCTGCACTGTTAGCTTCGCAGCTGACGGGCCTGCCCCTAATGGCGACCATGCTGGCTTTTGCACCAGGTGGTCTGGAGGTAATGACCATCCTCGCCTTCGCGCTTGGCGTCAATCCGGCGTTTGTCGCTACGCACCAGTTGGCCCGCTACGTTGGCATCAATCTGTCATTGCCGTTTGTTTCGCAACTATTCGTGAAGCGCGCCGATGAATAGTCGCTTGGTCAATTCACAATCGCAACCCATATATTGCCCGTGATCGACGGCATACTTGATATCCTGCAAAGTAAGGGCGCGCTGGTTGTCGGCTTTGCCGCCCTGCTTTTTCTGGTGGAACGACTGCTGCCGTCGGCGCGCCCGCTGGTCAGCGCACATCTTTCAAGTTTTGCGAACAAGCTCAAACGCGTTGCCAAGAATCTGTCGCTGGCGGGCCTCAATGCCGCTCTGTCACCACTGATCGTCGTGCCGATATCAGCCTTGGCAGCTCAATTTGCATTGGGCTGGCGTCCCGACGCCTGGTCCGGCACACTAGGCCTGGTCCTGGACCTTCTCATACTGGATATGTGGATTTACTGGTGGCACCGCGCCAACCACGAAATCCCCTTCCTGTGGCGCTTCCACGAGGTACATCATCTCGATGAGTTTCTCGATGTGACATCGGCCCTGCGTTTTCACGC
>JAEKFU010000648.1 GCA_016522385.1 Pseudomonadota bacterium | reverse complement strand
GTGAGAAACGGAATTTGGTGGAGGTGCCGGGTACTGCCCCCGGGTCCGATGAGTTTATTACGACAGCTATTTATCGCCATAGCCGGTCCGAAGACCGGCAAAGTAAATATAGTAGTTCTTACGCCGGAAATAAAGGGCACACCGCCCAGGGAAAGTACCAGGACTTGCGCGCGATCCTGATGGACCGGCAGGCAAATAATGCAATTCCGGCCAAAAGTCCTCCAAAATGGGCGATTGGTTCGGGTGGCCAGGCGAGTGCGGAAGTGAATATCGGGCCGGAGACGGCTTCCCAGGCAATCTTTGCCGCATCGCCGATTAACAGACCAAGCCAAATCCAGTGACGAGTCTGAGCATAGAATTGCAGGCATACAAATGCGAACAGTGTGTTCAGTGCACCGGACAGCCCGGCATAAAAGGCCGATGCCGGACTAAAGAGGATTAACAGGAAGCCAATTGTCGCGACACCAATACCGAGGCCTGCCAGGACTGTTCTGCGGCCGGCATCCGACCCGGTCTCGATCAGGCCGCCGAGACAAAGCAGGGCAATCGCGTTAACGGTGACGTGGCTCCAGTCGAGATGCACCAGATGACCGGTGACCAGCCGCCAGGCTTCACCGCGCAAGATGGCAGGGCGATCATAGACAAGATGACCGAACAGCCATGGCGACAGTAGCTGCAACAACAGCATGGTCAGAATCAGGGCAAGGGTGACCCGTGGCACTTTCGTGCCGCGGGCCTGTGTTGAGGTTTGCTTCAACATTGGCGTCACTCCCTAGCGACGCGCGGTAATGTTGCGGGCCCGCAGGCCAAAGAGCGATGCAATGGCGGCGAGCAGGACACCGAGGATGCCGAGATTGCCTGAGCCGCCACCAGAGGGTCGTTTGTATGTCGGTTGCGTTGATGGGAACATCGGCTTTGCCGAGTCTACGCGGTTGGTCCTGACCGGCTGGTTGGCACGTCGGGTCTGCGCTTTTTTCTCAGTCTCCAGACGCTGTTTGTTGGTACGGGCTATGCCCAACTCGGCAAACCGCTCTTCTCGAACGGTTACCATGGAGGTGTAGGGCGAAACGATCCCGAACTCTTTCGAGACATCGATGACAGACTGCTTGGTGTCGGCGTCAGCGCCAAGTATTGACATCCTGTAAAGATCCATTTCGATCGTCTGATACGCCCACAGCCGCTCAATTTCTGGATTGCGGTCGGCCACCTTCGGGAAATCAAACCGGGTCGTGTAGTTGACCGGCCTGCCGGAGATCTTGCCGGACAGCGTCACCTCTGCTGCACCGGCGTTCCAGTAATGGCCGAACAGCACCAATTGCTCACCGTTGTAGAGCGTGCGGATGTCATCACGCGCAATATCGGCAACGCGCAGGCTGCCGTCGACCGGCTTCACGTCAATACTCAGACCATGCAGGGCTTTGTGGGTGACCTTCGTGGTTGCGTTCAGCAACACGCCAACCACGTCATCGGAGTTTGAGACCGACACAGCAGTGCCGTTTGACAGGCGGGTAAGGGGCTCGAGCAAGGGGCGGTTGGCGGAGTTGCCCATGATTGCGGTGAAGAGACGAACGTCGTTTTTCTTGGCAAGCTCGAAAAACTTGCGATTTTCGGTGACCCCAACATTGGCGACACCGTCGGTGACCAGGATGATGGCACCGGTGCGATCTGCATCGAGCGCATTCATACCCATGGACAGGCCTGCAAACAGGTTTGTGCCGCCGGTCGCCTGAACAGTTTGGACGGCTGCAGCGTTTTGTTGCACGGTCTGCGCGGTGACGGCCTGGAAGCCGTAAGTGAGCTCGCTTGCCGTATTGTTGAAGATAAAAATGCGGAAGCGGTCATTGGCGCGTAGTTTGCCAAGCGCTCGTGTTACGCCTTCTGCCAGAGTTGCGACCTTGGATTTCATCGAACCTGACCGGTCCAGTACGAATACCCAGTCGCGGCCTTCGGTAATCGGTTGAAGTTCCATGCCGGGCGTCAGCGTGAGGGCAAATGTGCCGCGCTCGGCCGCATCAACCTTGTGAGGGACCAGGTCAACCCGAGCCGGCTGGCCCGGAGCCTGACGCCAGTAGACATTGATGTCAGTGTCGAGACGCACCGGGCTCCTAACGGGCGTTGCCGTCACAGCGTCTTCTTCCTCGATGACAACAGTCGGTGACGTTGCCAACAATGCGGGACGGTCAGCCGGATTTCTTCGCGCCGTTGCGGAGTTATCGAGATGGACCGTCCAGCTCTTGTCGGCGTTCTGCGTAATCTGCGCTGAGGGGTGCGCCGGCAGACGTAGCGCTTCAATCGGATAGTCGGTCTTCAGATCCAGGTCGAAAGTGAAACTGCCGGTGACGGTTTCGTCAGCGGTCCAGAATGAAAGCTTCTGCTCATCGACTCCACCTTCCTCCAGAGGATAGACAAAGCGTCCGATGCCAGTGTCGAGTTTGGCGGGTTGAATATACGACAGGCGCACACGAACATTTGTGTTGGCCTTGACCGGCCAGACTTTCATATCAAAAGATTTGTAGTCGTCCTGCTCGGTGATGCCGACTTCACGTCCGGCCTGCTTTTCATCAGCATAGATTTTCCGGGCACGTTCCTTTTCGACGATTTCGCCGGTGACCGGCTTGCCACTGATCCAGTAGGTGAATTCCGAAACGGCCGCATCTTCCGGCACTGGGAACGAATAAACCGCCTCCAAATCGGTGGCATTGGGGTTGGTAAACTGCTGCTCGATTGTGGTTATGGCATAACCGTCTTCGACGACGACTCGGACATTGTGATCTCGCAGTTCAAGCTTTGGGAGGTTGCCTGTCGAGGGTGTCATCAGGCCGGCTGCGTTGGCGGTGCCAGCGGCGGCGCAAGTGAGGGCAAGCGCACTGGCGCCGGCAATGAGGTTGTTTTTCAGCTTCGAGGCGAACATAGTTAGGCTCCTTATATGAACTTTGTTCAATTAATGAATGCAATATATGAACATGGTTCATTTATTTGTGTATCACATATATGAACAATGTTCAATAACTAATTTGATGCAAACTGGCATGACCAGGAAGCAGGTCGGTCGACATCACGGTCGCAAGCGGTGTAAATCAACTCCGGGGGCGATGCGTGGGCCAGGCATGCTGGTCACAAGGGTTGCGAAACAAAGGGCATCATAACGTGGCGAGACGGGCCATCGACAATCGGGACGAACTGGATGCAGCTATGATCGATGCGGCGCAGACGATGATTTGCACCAATGGTGCGAATTCACTGACGGCGCGGAGTATCGCAAAACAGTTGGGTGTATCTGTGGGAACGGTCTACAACGTGCATGGCAGCATGGATGGGCTGATCGAGGCGGTTAATGCCCGGACCCTGGCGCGTTTGGAGCGCGAAATCGCAGCCATCGAGTTGCAGCAGGGCAGTGTGGAAGACGTGCTGGTCGAATTTGCCGAGCGCTACATGACCTACGTTCAGAATAACCTGAACCTGTGGTCGATGATGTTCGAAGGCCAGTTAAGTGACTCAGCAAATGTCAATCAGGTCCGAATCGATCGTTTGTTCGGATTTCTGGAGAAGGCTCTGGAACCGGTAGCGGATGACGCCAACACGCGGGCCAAGTCAGCTCGCGTTCTGTGGGCAAGCGTGCATGGCATTCTGCAGATGGCGTTTACCGGCCGGCTACAACTGCTCAAGATCGACGATGTGAAAGGTATCGTACGCCATGCCATCAAGTGCCATCTGGCAGGGCTGAAAGAACAAAGGCCATCTCTTTCAACGTGACGGCAACAATGTAAAACCGGCCGGATTAAATGCGTCCGGCCGGTTTGATTAAGTGTCAAAGGTTGCTCGCTAAGAAGATCAGCTGGAGCCCAGCGTTTTCCAGTACACTGAGAGATGGTTTTCGACGATTTGAGCATATTCGCCGCTTTGCCGGATCCTGTCGAGCGCCTCATTGACGTGTTTCAGGTAAGTCTTGGCCTTCGGGTGTGTCTTGGCGATGATCACATGCAGGCTCAACAGCGAGACCGGCTTTTCGATCACCTGGACCCGATCGTCCATTTGAGCCTTGGTGACTGCCGCCCGCCCGGTGAACTCGTTCAACGCCACGGCATCAACTTCACCGCGGTCGAGCAACTGGAAGCATTCATCGACGGATTGTGGACGCAGCAGCGTGACCTTTTCGTCCTTCACCCAATTGCGGCCGTTCTCATCCAGATCGAATGTGAAGTAACCAGTCGGCCGGCACAGCCGTTTGCCGACTACATCGTTATCCGCTGTGAAAGTGAAATCGGACCCTTGCTTGGTGAAGAACAGCACGAGAATCTCAAACACCGGTTTTGAAAAACTCAACTTGTCGCATCGGAACTTGGCGGGATCATCAAGTTCGTCGTAGCGCTCACAATTGGGCTGGAACCACGGGAAGCCCATGTCGAAGGCGTGATTGACCAAAAGTGGATTGAGGTGAGCAGACCAGTCATTCACCCAATTTACGTGGAACGGCGGGCCGTTGGCGTGTTCTTTCTGCAATTTCAGCGCCGTGTTGACGATGTCAGTAATCATGCCGCCAGCCGGCAAGGCGCGATCGGTAAACGGGCTGTAGTCGCCGGCAGTCAGCAACCGGATCTTGTTTGACGCCGGTACCGCGGTCTCAGGCGCTTCGGCGGCAGCCGCCGCTGCCGTTGCCGCCAATTGTTCTTCCGCCTTGTCCGAACAGGGAACGCTGAATTTCTGCCCCGGAAGGATGTATGATGGGTCCTTGCCGATCACATCCCGATTGGCATAGTAGATCAATGACCATTTGCGGCTCGTTCTGTAGGCCTTCAGGGAAATGTGCGAAAGCGTGTCGCCGGACTTGACCCTGTAGGACTTGCCGCAGGTTTGCGCGGAAACTGGCGATACTAACGCCATGGTTAAAAATACTGAAAGAAAAAAAGTAACTCTGCTCACCGAGAACATCTTAGAAATTCCTCCCTAAACAAACACGTTCGGTAACTGTGCAATACGCCCATCCTTAAAATGCCGCATGGGCGGTTGGTGTTGGTTAACTTCCTTGCTGAGACCCCCAAAACCGCGACAGGTGCTGATCCACTATCTTGTCATAGGCGCCGGTTTGCCTGAGATTGTCCAGCGAGCTGTTGATATAGTGCAAGAACGTTCGCGCCCGAGGATGCGTCTTGGCAACTATGACGTGCAAACTCAAGAGTGACACCGGCCGCTCGATGACCTTGATGTTCTGATCAATTCCCAATTTGGAGACAGCGGCTCGACCGGTGAACTCGTTCAGGGCCACAGCATCGACTTCGTCGCGCATCAGCATCTGGAAGCACTCATCGACGTTTTGCGGACGGATCATGGTGACCTTGTCTTCCTTGACCCAGTTGCGGCCATCGGCATCAAGGTCAAAAGTGAAATAACCGGTCGGCCGACACAGCCGTTTTCCGAGAACCTCCTGGTCATTCGCAAACTCGAAGTCGGATCCGTCATTTGTAAAAAACAAAACAAGAATCTCGAACACCGGCCTGGAGAAAAAGAACTTGTCGCATCGGAATTTAGCAGGATCGTCCAACTCAACGTATCGGTCGCAAGCCGGCTGAAACCACGGAAATCCCATGTCGAAGGTTTTCCTGACCAGCAATGGGTTCAGATGCGAGGACCAATCGTTGACCCATGAAATTGAATGCCCCGGACCGCCCGATTCCTCTTTGAGCTTGGTCAAAGCAGTATCAACAATGTCGGTAATCATACCACCACGCGCCAAGGACTGATCCGTAAACGGACTGTAATCGGTCGCGGTCAGCAGCTGGATGTCACCTTTGTGTCGCGATACGGCGATCTTGCCTGGTTTCTTCTTCGTCGCCTGGCCAGAATCGGCCTTGGCTTTGCTGGTCGCCGGATTGCGTTTCAAGCAGGGAATTTTTAGTTCCTTGCCCGGAACTACTACCGGAGAATTGCCGAACTGTTTCTGGTTGGCATAGAAGATCAGCGTCCACTTGTTGGACAGCCCGTATGCTTCCTGAGCGATGCTGTTCAGCGTATCGTTGACTTTGACTTTGTATTTTTCACCGCATTCGAGTGCCTGCGCACTTGAACTTGCCGTCAGCCACACCAGCAAAATTGCCAGCGCTGCCGCCACGCGGTGCAGACTAATTCTGCACATATTTGATCCCCTTGACCTCTGCACATTACACCGGCTCCCTAGACCGGCGACAAACTCACTTACGTCTTCCTTGGTTGCGCCTCGCGACCCTGCTGACGAAGGTCGACTATTGTTTGTTCATCGACTGGATCAGCCGGTCGAGCTGCACTCCTTCGGAAATCGAGCCGGCGGCTACGGATCTGCGATACCACTCCCTGTACATTGAGCTGGCAACCGACACGTCTGCTGCGGCATTGCTTTGCGGGAGCTGCGCGAGATACTCCGGATCATAGGAGCGCCCGAGTGCCAAGGCCGCTTCCGGCAAGCCGAGTTTGAGACCTTTGGTGAACAGGTCGCGCGCGCCGCGAACGTCACCCTTGGCCATCAATGAATGACCTTCGCCAATCAGCCGTGTTGCATCTGCAAGCGATGGATCAGGTTTCGATTCAACTTCTTTTGTAGCTTGAGCTGTCGGGGTAACCGTCGTTTGTAGTGCGGCTGTCACGTTGGCCTGGTTGACCAACTTCGCGGCATCATCACCTGATGGGGATGTATTTTCGCTCTGGACCGCAATCATCGGCCCGCCGGCATTTGTGTTGCTGCTATCCGTATTGCCTGTAGCGGTGTCGCCGGCATTCGTGTTGCTGGCAGCCGTGACGGTGCCGTTCGAACTGTTGGTAGCCGTAACGGTGGCGTTCGTGCTGTTGGCAGTCGTGTCGGTGGCGACCGCATTCGTGT
>JAEKFU010000481.1 GCA_016522385.1 Pseudomonadota bacterium | reverse complement strand
TTCAGTTGCAGTAAACCGCCTCAGGGAGGCCGATGGCTTCGTTGTCAATCTCGATCCCCAACCCCGCTCCGGGCGGCGGCGCAATGCATGTGTCGTTCACATAAGCAACCCCGCCGAGATCCGGTTCAATCACCAACGGTCCACGCAAATCGGCACCGGCGACGATTAGTTTGGGCGGGGCGCCAATTGCCAGGTGCAGGATGGATGCGGTGGCGATATCGCCCCACCAGGGACCATCAATGCGCATCTTGGTTCCTGCTTCGATGCAGATGTCGCGGACCTGGTGGGCCGCGATCAGTCCGCCAAGAAAGGCGGGTTTGATGCATATGGATGCCGCTATCCGTTCTTTCGCGGCCCGTACTGCAGTTGCAAAGTCGCCGACACATTGGTCGACCATGATGTTGACGTTGGATTCGCGTGCCACCTGGGCATTGTCGTCATAAGTCCGGCAAGGTTCTTCCCAAACAATGCGAGGGTCGTCGAAGCGGCCTATGATTTGTAGGGCTTCATCGACAGACCAACCGCCGTTCGCATCGGCCAGCAGGATTTGATTTTCCGACATAACATCCAATGCCGCCTTTACATGCGCGGTATCATCGGCAATCGAATCGATGCCGATCTTCAATTGAATGACCTTGTTCTTCCGGTCCGCGCCTGTGATGCGCTCCTTGATCCGATCGGTTGTCCGCTCCGACAAGGAGTAGTAACCCTCGACGGCATCGGCCGCTGCGCCGCCGATGAGATGCGAAATGGGCTGCTTGCGGTGCCGTCCCGTGAGATCTAGAAAGGCCGTGTCGAGGCCGAAGGCCACACCGCACCAGAACTTGCCGCGGTGTCGCATTTTTTCGGCCAGCGAGGCCAGCGCGTCGGTGTCTTGCCCAATCAATTCAGGCAGATAGTCCTGTTCGCAGTTGACTCGATGCTGCCGGTCTTCTGGTGTCATTAGCGGTGCGAAGACCACCTCACCCCAGCCAGAAACGCCATTGTTGGCGGTTACGCGCAGAATGCGTCCGTAGGCCGCGTACTGCGTGACATGGGACATTACGTAAGGCCCATCGCGAAAGTGTGGGCAGAAGTTCCACACTTCGATACTGGCAATTTTCATGGCGCAGCCATCATTTCGACAACCTTGCGGGCGTAGTCATGCGTCGATTCTTCCCAATGCGGCGAAAGCCTGCCACCGTCATAGCCGGGGCAGCGACGACCGTGCTGCATGCCGTTGAGGATCGAAATGTCCTCCTTGTTGAGGTCTTCCCACATCGTGAAGACCTCTTGGCGGGCCTCGGCAAACTTGTCGCCGGTGGCAGCTTCATCGCCGATCAGGAAAATGTGGATTTCTTCCCGACAACGGTTTGGCGCCTCAGGATAGGCCACGAGCACGGTGAACTGATCGGGATATGCCTCAACTGCAAAATGCGGCATGGTCAGGAACCAGACGGCCTGTGATGCATTATCTGCAGAGAGCTCGGGAAAATGCGGTAGTCCCTCGCCGCGACCCTTGGCGAGTTTTGGAAATCGATAGTTATTTGTATAGGTGTTGCCGCACCACTTGCCGGCGCCGCGGATGTTCATGGGAGCGAAGTCGAGCAGGCGGGGATGCAGGGCGAACACATGGTAGTTCTCCATGTAGTTCTCGTAGACCAGCTTCCAGTTGGCTTCGATAGTGAAATCGATCTTGCCGGCCCAGCGAATGGCCGATAAGTCATAGCCCTGCAATTTTTCCAGCACCGGCTGCATCCATGTTTCGAGTGGCTCGGCGGTATTTGAGATGTTGACGAAGAGGCAGCCATGAAATTCCGCGATACGAACCGGGATGAGATCCAGCAACTCGCCACCACCGTCTTTGAATGTGTCTCCTTTGTTTGCCCCGTGAAAATGAGGCCGGGCACGTAACTGCCCGTCAAGGCCATAGGTCCAGTTGTGGTAGGGACAGGTGAAAGCAGCCCGGTGGCAGGGCTCGTCGACTAAGCGCATTCCGCGGTGACGGCAAACGTTCTGGAAAGCGCAAATCTTGTCGTCGGTCCCGTGAACCAGCATGATCGGTACGCCGCCGATCTCAATCGGCTTGACATCTCCGGGTTTGGGCACTTCGGCGCGCGCGCCGGCAAACACCCAGGCGCGGCGGAAGATGCGTTCCTGTTCAAGTTCGAACCATTCGTCGGACCAGTAGGCGGGATTGGGGAGACCGGCGGCCTGTTCAATGGGCGCGAATGCCTGATCGTAACCGGCTTTGCCGAGCAAAGCTTTGATGCGATCGACCATTGCCGGATCTTGCGCGCATTTGGCCATCACTCCATCTCCTATCTCGCGAAGGACAAGAGACGCAATGTTGCGTCTCCATGAAAAATATGCTGTCATAATTTTCATGAGTGTCAAGCCAAATCAAAAAACAGAGACAAGAGATCCGGTCCATCTTCTGGGCGCCGAGCTCAGGGGTTTGCGTAAGGCGCACCGGTTGACACTGCAGGCATTGGCGGAAAAATCCGGCAAGTCGGTGAGCTTCCTGTCCAAGATAGAACGCGGGCTGGCGCGACCATCGATCACTGCGCTGCAGGACATCGCGGAGGCGCTGGAGGTGCCGATTGGCTGGTTCTTTCAGAATGACGGTCCGGTGCCGGCCGACGAGCGGCCCTACATCGTACGTGCTGGTCGGCGTCGGCGGCTCACCTATTCAGGTGTAACGACCACCGACTATATGGGGTTCACGGACTATCTACTGTCGGCCAATCTCGATGGGCAACTGGCTCTGGGCATCTCACACTACGAGCCCGGAGGCACGGCAGGTGATGATCTTTATACACACCAGGGCGAGGAGGCCGGTTTGGTTCTTGAAGGTGAGATTGAGCTGAAGCTCGGCGATGACGTCTTCCGCCTTGGACCAGGCGACAGCTTTTCGTTTCCGGCCAGCATTCCTCACACTTACCGGAACCCGGGCAAGATCAAGTCGGCGATTGTCTGGGCCAACACGCCGGTGACTCTCAGGCGATAAAGCAGGCACATTCTCGGGAGCATAAGCATGCGAAGTCACGCGCGCGTGGTGGTTATCGGTGGCGGCAATATGGGGGCGGGTGTGCTCTATCATCTGGCGAGCGAAGGCTGGAGCGACTGCGTGCTGGTTGAAAAGGCCGAGTTAACTAGCGGTGCGACCTGGCATGCAGCCGGTCTCGTCAGCCGGATGGTCGGTGCCTACTCGCTAGGCTCAGTGCATGACTATGCCGTCGACTTCTACAAGGCCATCGAAACCGAGACCGGGCAAAGCGTCAGTTACCACAATTGTGGTTCGCTCCGGGTGGCGACGTCGGCCGATCATCTCGACTGGATCAGCCATCTGCGCGATGCGGTGCTGGCGCGCGGCCAGGTGGCCGAGCTCATCGGACCTGACGAGGTCGCGCGGCTCAACCCACTCTATGATGTCGGGGCCGCCGGTGTGCTGGGTGCACTGCATACGCCCGATGACGGTCATGTCGA
>JAEKFU010000588.1 GCA_016522385.1 Pseudomonadota bacterium | reverse complement strand
CCTCGACCAGCTCTGAGATGGCCTGCCTAGCCTCGGCAACAGGCAGACGGAAGTAGTCGCGCAAGTCAATTTCGGTCGCAACACCCAAGGCGCGGGCGGACAACTCGATCAGGCGGCGCATGGCGATCGGCTCGCTCGGGGTTTGCTGTGCCAGAACTTCAGACGGTATCACGCGCTCTGGAATATCGTAGCGCCGTTCGAAATTGACTTTTCTTTCCGCTGCTGTGACCTCGCCGGTCGCGAACAGGTATTCCAACGCCGTCTTGCCGTCGCTCCACGACCACCAGTCCTTCGACGATTTATTACCGGCACCGGGCAACTCGGCCGCCTTTAGCGGACCGCGC
This sequence comes from Pseudomonadota bacterium, assembly GCA_016522385.1. Taxonomy (GTDB): domain Bacteria; phylum Pseudomonadota; class Alphaproteobacteria; order Rhizobiales; family Aestuariivirgaceae; genus JABDJG01. The sequence continues at coordinate 5,681 of JAEKFU010000588.1, read as the reverse complement.
GATGCAATCTCGCGCCGGACCATGTCGACGTAGTCTTTGCGGTCCCGGGCGAATTGCACAAGATCCTTATAAATGCCCTTGCCGTCGGCGGCTCGTATCATGCGCCAGCGCATCAGAGGATGAAGCCCCATCGGCATCAGGCTCGCCTCGTGGGCCCAGCATTCGAACAGCTCTCGTCTTTTCAGCGAGAACGCCCGGGTGTCGAGAACGTCCGGCCGATAGTGGCCGACACGGGCCAATACGGGCAGGTAATGCGAGCGGGTCAGCACGTTGACGCTGTCGATCTGCAGCAGGTTCATGCGGTCGATGGCACGGGCAATACGCTTCCAACTGGCGCTGGCTGCAGGGCGGACCGACGAGGCCATACCTTGCGCGGCAAGCGCGATGCGGCGCGCCTCTTCCTGCGAAAGACCGCTGCTGTCAAGTTTGTCGGCCATCAACAGACCCTATGATAAGGGTTTTTCAAGTTCCACTATATGCTCGTGGAAGCCGCGTTTAAGGTACAGTTTCAAAGCGTGTTCATTGCCATGTAGTACGCTGACTCTGAGCCATTTCGCCCCTAACTTGCGGGCCCGAATTTCGCATTCATCCAGTAGGCGAGTGCCGAAGCCCTGATTTCGCATGTCGCCTGCGATCGCCAAATCGCCAACCAGCGCATATGTATATGAGATTTCGTCATAGGCATCCTGTCTGACTTCGGTGAGGACGGTGGCGTAGCCGGCAATGCGTTGATCGCACTCCAAGACGATAATCTCGCCCGCGCTTTCGCGGCATTGCCTTTGTAGTTCATCGACATACCAGACACCGATATCTTCGGGTGGTTTCATCCGGTCGAAGAACTGTAGTTCGTGGCGTTGCAATTCGCGCACGAGCTCAATGAGGCCCACTTGATCGTCGATCTGGTAGCTGCGGATGTGGATCGTTCGGCCGGCACACATGGCTAGGCACAATGTGTGTCCATTGTGGCCTTGGCAAGGAGTGTCTGTACGCTTTACAGGGAGTTACACCGGGGACAAAGTTCGCCTTCATTGTCGAACATGTTCTTTTTCTTCCGTTTTCTTGGTGAAGGTTCCACGAACTCTTCCACAACAACCTCCGGCTGCCTGCGGTGGCGCTTCTTGGTTGTTTTTCGTTGGGCAATGCATTTGCCCTTTCTCGTCAGTATCTGATTTCGGGCGCAGGTCTTACGGACGCATTTGCCGTTCTTGAGATTATAACGGGCACCGCATTGAATTGGACACACCCGCTTGGTCCGGGTTCGCATTTCCTCGAGCAGTGAATCTGTAGGCTCAAATGAGCCGAGCGACAGACCGGCATATTTGCCATAGCGTTTGAGGGCACGGCGGCTCTTGGGGCCCCAGATACCGTCCGGCCTTGCGGCGATACAGCCAAGTCGGCGAAGCTCGGCCTGCAGGTCATGGCTGATCGAATAGTTGTTGGCGGGTTTTTCAGCTTCTTGTGTAGCAGCTGACGGATCCGGGTCTACGGCGGCAACCTGTTGTTTTTTTGGTTCTTTTACTGGCGGGGAGGGCGTGTTGCTTTCCAGCGCGGCGATCATGGCTTTCGCAAGACCAGCAAAAGTGCCATCGGGGTACTTTTCAAGGTAACTCCTGAACAAAGCCGGGTTTGTGGTGTTTTTGATGGTGTTCCAGTAGGACAATTCTAGAGCAACCTCGGCGGAATTGCTACTTGTGCTGCCCGCCGGTTTCTTCGAAATCTTTGGCTCAACGGCGATTTGGCGCTGGGTCTGGTTCAGGACGACGCTGTCTCCGACGAGCGAGGAGTTGCTCCATGGTACCTGTTTGCCGTCGGTCGCGGCTATTACGTCCTCACGCACGCGCCGCATCAATACACCGATATCCAGGCCAGGAACCGCTAGATGGTTGAGGATAGCGGTTGTAAAGGGGCTGTTGGTCTGGTTGCCGTCAAGTGCAACGTTGCCGGGTTGGGTGGCAAACCCGACAAATGTGCCGACACCGGTTTCAAGGGCTGCAAGTCCGCGTCCAATGGCGGATGATCTAGTGCCCATGTTGCGGGCTAAATTGACCGCAAACGGATTGTCTCGGCAGGCGTCCATCAGAATGATATTGGTGCGTCTCTTACGTTCCATCTGCTGCAGGATGAAGCCCAATTCGACTGTTTCGAAGTCCAGGTCGACCTCTTCCTTCAGTTCGGCATCTACCGGCAGGAGGAAATTGCGCCGACCAACCTGCAGACCGTGTCCGGCATAAAAAAACAATGCCAGCTTGGCTTCCTTCATCTCACGCGTAAACGCGCGCACCAGCGTCTTGAAGTTGAACTGATCGACATCGATACCTTTTAGGACGAGGAACCCGAACTGCGTCAGCAACTTCGCGATCGCCTCGGCGTCGTTGCGTGGGTTCTTCAGTTCGGCGGTTTTTTGGTAGGCAGAGTTTCCTATTATCAATGCGACGCGTTCAGCGGCCGATGCCATTTTGCCGCCGATCATTGTCAGCGCAAGAATTGCTATTGCCAAAGCAGCAGCTCTTGAAAATACGACAAATCGGACAGTTTTGTGGGAAAAGCCATCCATTGCTCTGTCCTAGCGGACTCATGAATTTCTTACTGGAATTTAGGGTACGCGGGTCTGTTCAATTTGTCTACTCATGGTACGATAGGCTTCGGACCAAATCGAGTGGGTGCACAGGCGCAAGGAGACAGAAGCTTGTTGAACGCCTCTATAAGAAAATTCGCCAAAGTAACAGGTCTTGTCAGCACCATGTACGTGGCATCATTACATGGAGATGGTACATCATGGGCACAATCACCCAAGGATGCTGATCCGACCGACCCCGTACCAGCCAGCACACAACTGGCAAAAGCGGCTATTCCGGAGCCGACCAATGAGGTTGAAAGCGCTGCCTTCAAGGCGCTTGATAAGCACTGCGCGCGTTGTCATCAGGTGGGTCGCCTAGAAGACCGGCGCAAGGCTGCCTCGGGATTTGGCAATGTCCTGCATTTGGCAGAGATGGCCAAGGATCCGAGCTTCGTGGTGCCTGGCAATCCCGACAATTCTGAAATCGTCAAACAGATTGCAAGCGGCAATATGCCGTATGATCTGAAGGACGGCAGCAACATCTTTGCACCAACGCCCAAGGATGATGAAATTGCCGCCATCCGCACCTGGATCAGCTCGCTCAAGGATACGGGTACGATTGCCTGCAAGGGCCGCGACTTCATCAGCAATGATGACGTCGTCAAACTGGTTGCAGCCGATCTTGAAAAGCAGCCCGACCACCGGGTTGCGACGACCCGTTATATTACGTTGACCCATCTCCACAATGCGTGTGCGGAAACCAAGGAGTTGGAAGTCTATCGCCATGCGGTAATTAAGCTGATCAACAGCCTGAGCCGCAGTTCCGATGTCGTGCGGCTCAGCACCAGTATTGCAGATGAGGCGAACACCATTTTGCGGCTCAATCTGCAGGATGTCGGTTGGGACGCAGCGGATTGGGAAAAGCTTGCAGCGATCTATCCGTATGCCGTAAAGCCGGATCTGCGCAAGTTTGACTTTGTCACCACCCAGCTGTCGACCAAGGTGCCATTCATCCGAGGAGACTGGATGGCCTTCACCGCGTCCCGGCCGCCTGTTTATCATGATTTACTGAAACTGCCGGACACCTTCGACGCCCTGCAGAAGAGCCTTAAAGTGGATGTGGCTGGCAACATCGACAAGTTTTTGGCTCAGCGGTCTGGTTTTCAGCGCTCGTTCGTCAGCCAGAACAACCGTCTTATCGAGCGTCACACGATCTCGACTGGTTATTTCTGGACGTCGTATGACTTCGCCGGTAACAAGGGCAATCAGAGCCTTTTTGAGCATCCGCTCGGTCCGGCAGGCGAAAACCCGTTCAAACATGACGGAGGCGAAACGTTATACTCGCTGCCGAACGGTTTCAACGGATACTATTTGAACACCGCCGATGGCAAGCGTCTCGACAAAGGCCCGACGGAAATCGTCAGAGATGTCGACCGCAAGGATCTCGCGGTGACCAATGGCATCTCATGCATGAGTTGCCACGACCAGGGCATTCGCCTGGCCAAGGACGATATACGAGCTCACGTTACTAGCAACCGCAATTTCCCCAAGAAGGTTCGCGAGGCGGTTGAAGCACTCTATCCGCCGCAGAAAGAGATGGACCGCCTGCTGCGTCTCGACACAGAGCGCTTTCAGGCGGCAATGCTGAAAGCCGATCTTGACCCGGCCCTCAAGCTGGGTGGTATCGAAATGATCAGCGCATTGTCCAAACAGTACGAAAAGAACATGGACATGCGCATGATTGCGGCCGAGTTCGGACTGTCACCAGACAATCTGAAGAAGGCTGCCGTGGACGTCGGCGGTGATGCCCAGACTCTGGTCCGACGTTTGGAGCAGCAAGGTTATGTGCCACGCGACAATCTGGAAGGTACCTTTGCCGGCCTCGTGCCGTCGTTGACGGATAATCAACCGATCTTTGCGGCCAGTTCCGCCCCCGCCGAAACCAAGGTAGCCAAGGTTAACGCTGGTGACAACAAGGCCGAGGGTTCACCTGGAATGAGTCTAGTTGCGGACAAGACAGAATATGCTGTGAACGAGTTGCCGGTCTTTACCGTGAAGACCGATAAGGAATGTTATCTAACCATGATCAACGTCGATGGAACCGGAACGGGAACGGTGATTTTCCCGAACAAGTTCCAGCAGTCCAACTTGATCAAGGCTGGACAGAACTTTCAATTTCCGGGCGCGGACGCACCGTTTCAATTTCGCCTGAAAGACAAAGGCACAGAAACCGTGATCGCGCTGTGCAATACCAATCAGGACAAGGTCGACACGATCGCACATGACTTTGCTAACAAGGCTTTCACTCAGCTGGGCGACTACGAGACCTTTGTCACAAGAGCGATCGTGGTCGAGGCGGCCAAGAAGGGCAAAGTCGCAAAGGCGGCAGCCAAGGTCGAGAAAATTGCAAAGCGGTCCGGTGTTGCGCGTAGTGCCATCAAGATTGCTGTGAAATGATACGGCCAGCTGCCTACTGCGTCTGCCTTTTGATGTCTCTCCTGTTGCTGGCAGAAATGCTGCCGGCGCAGGCAGCGGGCACGGTTGGCCAGGTCACCCGGACCCAGGGGCAGTCCATGACGGTAGCCAACGGTGACAACAGGGCTTTGGCGCAAGGTGCTGTTGTTGCCCAGGACGAAACGCTCGTCACCCTCAAGGACAGCCGGCTTGCAGTACGTCTGATTGACGGCACCGAGTTGACATTGGGCGAGAATGCCAGGTTGCGGGTCAACTCACTGGTATTCAATCAGGCTGAACGGTCCAATCAGCTGGCCTTGTTCGCGGAAGGGGCGTTTCGGATATTTACCGGCAAGATCAGGGAGGCGACCGGGGCATCGGTGCAACTCAACACGCCGGTCGCCGTCCTTTCGATCAGAGGCACTGACGTCTGGGGCGGGCCGATCGATGGCGCCTACGGCGTATTCCTTGTCGAAGGAATTGTCGAGGTGCGCACCGCTGTCGGGCAGATCACGCTGACTGAACCGGGTACCGGTACCAATATCACCGATGCCGCCAGCGCTCCCAGCCCTGTTGCGAGTTGGTCGCAAGACAAAGTCGAACGGGCATTGGGTTCGGTGGCGTTCAGGTAGGTTAGTCCGAATCTCAGTTAGCCCGATGCGTCCAGCAG
>JAEKFU010000043.1 GCA_016522385.1 Pseudomonadota bacterium | reverse complement strand
GTCCATTAGCCGGCATCCAGGACTGCACTCAGGAACTGCCGAGTTCGCTCGTTTTTGGGACTGCCAAAGAGCTGATCCGGCACACCTTGCTCCGCGATCTTTCCCTCATAGAAGAAGCACACCCTGTCGGAAATTTCACGTGCAAAGCCCATCTGGTGAGTGACCATGAGCATGGTTAGACTATGTTCGCTAGCCAGCTTGCGGATAACGTTCAGAACCTCCCCGATCACTTCCGGATCAAGCGCAGAGGTCACCTCGTCGAACAGCATGACCTTTGGCCGCATGGCGAGTGCTCGTGCGATGGCGACGCGTTGTTGCTGGCCGCCTGACAGCCTTGCTGGATGCTGGTGCATCTTGTCTTCAAGACCTACCATCCCAAGCAGTTCCTCAGAGCGGTCCCTAGCCTCTGCCTTGCTCATGCCCAACACGTGCACCGGTGCTTCCATGCAGTTTTCCAGTGCCGTCATGTGCGGAAACAGATTGAAGTGCTGGAAAACCATGCCAATGTAGTTACGCATCCGCCGCAAATGTGCGTTGTTGGCCTGAACCAGTTTGCCGCCCTGTTCCATATGCGTCAGCGGCTTGCCGTCGACATAGATGACGCCATCGTTGATTTCTTCAAGCGCCATCAACATGCGCAAGACGGTCGTCTTGCCGGAACCGGACGGCCCGATGATCGAAACGATTTCATTCTGTTCAACATCCAGATTGAGTGAATCCAGAACAATGAGATCGCCGTAGCGTTTTGTGACGTTGGAAAACCGTACAATTGGAGCGCCGGCTTCCAGTTGCAATGGGTATGCAAGTCCATCCATTGAGATATCCAGCTTTGTTATCAGCTCATGCCGAAGGCACGGCGGACCCAGGCCTCGAACCGTCGCAAGCCAAATGCGGTCGGCAATGAAATGGCCAGGAAGATAAGACCGACGATGGTGTAGGGTTCCAGATAGCGATAGGTTTCCGAACCAACTGCTGTGGCAGTATGCATTAGTTCCGCAACGCCGATAACCGAAAGCATGGGGGTGTCCTTGAAAATCCCCACCAGATAGTTGCCCATGCCCGGCAGGCTGGGTGGCAGGGCCTGTGGAATGATGATCCGGAAATAGGTACGCCCGTTACTGAGATTAAGGGCCTTACAGGCTTCCCACTGGCCTCTTGGCACACTGTCCAATCCGGCGCGGTAAACCTCCGACAGGTATGCGGCATAGTGCAGCCCGATGGCGATCATGCCTGACGTCCACGGCGACAACCTGATGCCGAACTGCGGACCCACATAGAAGACAAAGAAAATTTGTACCACTAATGGCGTCGAGCGGATGAATTCGACGATCTCGCGCACCACCATGGTCAAAGGCCGGAATCCAGTACGCTGAGCGAGCGCAAAAACCAGCCCAACGACCAAGGCGATGAGGTATCCGAACCCGGCGGCCATGAGCGTGTTGAGCGTTGCCCACAGGAGCCTCGGCATGATCTCGATTGTAAAGTCCCATTTCCAGTCAAACATTGCGTCACGCTCGTCCCATTTTTCGAGACCACGCTGTCTCGAACATGCGCATGCTCGGGGCGACAACCACCCGGGCCATCAGGTAGTAAATGATCAGTGCGGTGCCAAAGCACTCTGCCGACAGGTACGTAACGCCATTGATCTGTTTGGCCTCAAACATCAGATCGGCGACCGAGATCAGCGATACCAGCGCCGTTCCTTTAAGGAGTTCGATCAAGAGATTACCCCAGGGCGGCAACATGATCAGCAGGGCCTGTGGCAGGATGATGCGTGTCATCCGTTTGTAAGTCGACATATTGAGCGCAAGTGCCGCTTCATACTGCCCACGTGGCACTGCCTGAATCGAACCGCGCACCAGTTCGGCACCGTAGGCTCCGAGATTCATGCCTACCGCAATAAAGCCGGCGGTGAATTTTTCCAAGGTGATCCCAAACAAGGGTAGGACGAAGAATATCCAGTACAGCTGCACCAGCAGGGACGTGCCTCGGAAGAATTCTATGTAGACGATTGAGGCGCCCCGCACGGCCCAAATTTTTGACAGGCGCATCAAGCCCATTACGGCTGCAATCGCAATAGCCAGCAATGCTGCAAGTATCGCCTGTTGAACGGTGATGATGGTTCCGTCGACGAAACGTGATCCGTGCGTCTGAAGAAACTCTACGAAGTGTTGCATCGCCCTTGCCCCGACAAACCAAATGCTTGCGCCGGCCAAATTCGTCATTTCGCAGATTGCGCTTGCAACAGGCGGGCAGTCCGCAGAGAACTGCCCGCCTAAACCGACGTCAACCTAAGTGGACGCTCTTAGCGATTGGCGCAGGCGAATTCAGTGCTCCCATCACCGGGAAGCTGCAATTTTGTATAACCATATTCGGCAACTGCCGCGAGCATTTCGTCTGTCCCTAGATACTCAGCCTGCGCCTTATTGTAGGCTTTGAGAAAGTCCGTGTCGGATTTGCGGAAGCCGATGCCGACCCAGTTTTTTGTCCATTCAGGCAAATTGCCAGGGTCGGTCAGTTCGGCCTTGCCACCACTTTGTTCAGCCAAAACCTTGCCGCCAAAGAAGTTCGTGCCGACTGCATCCGCACGCCCGGCGAGAAGCGCCGCCAGCATTTCGGTCGGACCGGGAACCTGCATGACATTGGCGTCCGGAACGCCTTGCTTTTTGGCGACTTCAACGATGTTGTACCCGGCTCCGGTTACAAGGATTGCGCCGGAATTTTTGATATCCTCATAAGTCTGAATTTTCTTTGGATTACCCTTTGCGACCACGAACACGTCACCGAACACGCCAATGGGATCGGAAAAGTCGACGTTCTCGCACCGGCTCTTCAAGATGTACATGCCGCCGGTGATAATGTCATAGCGATTTGCTTTCAGGCCCGGAATGAGCCCACCCCAGTCGGTAACAACCGGTTCGGGATTTTCGATGCCCATCTTTTTCAAAGTGCCCAGGACAATCGTGTTCACGAAACCCAGTGGCTTGTTGTTTTCGCCCGGATACGCCCAGGGTTGCTCGTTGGCGAATCCGATTCTGATTTTTTCTCCGGCCTTGGCCTTTTCAAGCAGAGTGTGCCCTCCGGCAAGGCTGCCCGAGACCATGGCGAAGGTCGCAACGGCGGCAACTACAGCGCCAAGAAAAGATTTCAGGAAAATTTTCATTTCATCCTCCCGTTGAGAGAACCGACAGGGCTCTCGCTGTATTCAGCCTGCCATTGAGGTTTTGTTGCAGACTGTTGTGACGGTCCAATTTCTGCAGCACGGCAAACAGGCGTTACCGCTCATCCGCCTCGATGAACCATGCATTCAAACACTTGGATCGCAACTTCACACCGCTCAACACTGCGGTGTGTTCTCCGAGTCGAAGGCAGGGCCGCATATCGCACCGAGAAATGTAAATCGGAAGCATATCTGGTGTCCAAAGGAAATTTACGACAATTTGCCGGCCCTTGAACATTTCACTTGCCTCAGGCGGCTCGAACAAAACTTCGGCCTCTGGTCGGAATTTTAGTGACGGAATACACCGAGCAGTCGCAAGATATAGATATGGTATCCGGGGCACTTCAGGGCGAAGACATTAGGGCCATGGGCTTTCTAAACCGTGATGCAACTTCCGCCAGTCCCCGTCGTTTGAATAACTTTCTATTCGAGGCCGAAGTCCCATGACAGCCCCACACCCCTGCGAGCACCACGAGATCCTGATTATTGGCGGTGGCATTGCCGGCGCGAGTGCAGCTTACCACCTAGCCAAGCTTGGCAAACCCGATATCGCGCTTCTCGAACGCCACCTGCTCACCTCCGGCACGACCTGGCATGCGGCCGGATTGATTATGCAGTTGCGTTCCACACATGCGTTGACTGAACTCGCGCGGCACAATGTCGAACTCTACTCGAGCCTGGAAGCCGAGACTGGACAGGCCACCGGTTTCAAGCAAAACGGCACGCTCGGTGTGGCGCGCAGCAAAGATCGCTTGTTTGAGACCAGACGCGTCGCCTCGATTGCCAAGAGTTTCGATATTGATGCACACATCATAACACCAGCCGAAGCCAAGAACCTCTATCCTGCCATGAACGAGAGTGTCATAGAGGGCGCAATCTACATCCCGCATGACGGTCAGACCAATCCGGTCGATACGACCATGTCACTGATTGCCGGTGCCAAACAGCGCGGTGTAAAGGTTTTCGAAAATACACCTGTGATTGATGTGACCCGCCTCACCCACGGCCACTTCAAGGTCGCGACACCGCATGGCAGTGTCGAATGCGAGACGTTGGTCCTTGCATGTGGTCTGTGGACACGCGAACTTGCGGCAACGCTTGGGGTGCACGTGCCGCTTTATCCATGTGAGCATTTTTACGTGGTCACCGAGCCAGCGGCGGCGATTAAACCAGACCTCCCGGTTTTTCGGGACACCGACGGGCATGTCTACGTGAAGGAAGATGCCGGCAAATGGCTGGTCGGTGCGTTTGAACCGACCGGTAAGCCATTGCGGATGGATCAACTGCCTGCCGACACGCCATTTATCGAACTGCCGGAAGACTGGGAGCATTTTGAGCTGCCTTACTCGAAGGCTATGGAAGTTCTGCCGGATCTCGAAAATGCCGGCATCGCAAAATTCTTCAATGGACCCGAAAGCTTCACGCCCGATTTGTTGTTCATTCTTGGCGAGGCGCCGGGGTTGCCAAATTGCTATGTCTCGGCGGGCTACAATTCCGAGGGAATAGAATTCGGCGCCGGTGCCGGTCGGGCGCTGGCCGAATGGATCGTAGAGGGTGAGCCAACCATGGATCTCACCCACGTTGACGTGGCACGCTTTCACCCGTTTCAAGTCAACAGAAAATACCTGCATGACAGGACAGCCGAAATCCTGGGCCTGCACTACAAGCCTCATTGGCCGCATTACCAACTGGAGACTTCTCGCAATGTGCGCAAGAGCACTCTGCACGACAGGTGGGCAAAGCTTGGCGCCAGCTTTGGAGAAGGCTTGGGATGGGAACGCCCAATGTGGTTTGCGCCGCCGGGCGCATCCACGGCCAATGTCTACTCCCACACCCGTCCCAACTGGTTCGAACATACCGCTGCGGAGTGCAAAGCGGCACGTGAAGCCGCGATTCTTCTGGATCAAAGTTCTTTTGGTAAACACCTGATCCAGGGCCGAGATGCCTGCAAGACGTTGCAGCACCTGTGCGCCGGCGACATCGACGTGCCGATTGGCAAGCTCGTTTACACCCACATGCTCAACAATCGTGGTGGGATTGAAGCGGACATCACGGTCAACCGGTTGGCCGAAGACCGATTCCTGCTTGTATCTTCTGCAACCGTTCACCCGCGCGACAAGGCCTGGATTGAGAGTCATCTCGGCGATGGTCACGTCACCTTGAGCGATGTCACATCCGGCTTTGCAGTGCTGTCGTTGCAAGGCCCCAATTCACGCCAGATCCTGTCAAGCATTAGCGATGGCGGTTTCAGCGATAAGGCATTTCCTTTTGCGACATCCCGGGAAATCGAAGTGGGATACGCCAAGGTGATCGCCAATCGTTTGACCTATGTCGGCGAACTGGGCTGGGAGCTACACATCCCGACAGAGTTCGCTCAGCATGTTTTTGATGTCATCTGGCACGGTGCCGAACGCGAGGTCAAAGCCGCCGGCTATCATGCGCTGGAACATTTACGGTGCGAGCGCGCTTACCGGGAGTATGAGCTAGATCTCACTCCCGAAGACACACCGCTAGAGGCCGGTTTGGGATTCGCCGTACGGCTAAGCAAGCCCGGGGGCTTTATCGGGCGTGACGCCCTTCTGAGACAAACAGAACGCGGAATCCTGGCTAAGCGTCTGGTGATGTTCAAACTCAGGGATCCGGATCCGGTGCTGTTCCGTGATGAGCCTGTTTGGATGAACGGCAAGCTTGTCGGCTATATAAGCTCAGGTGCCTATGGTTTCACAATTGGATCATCAGTCGGCATGGGATATGTCAATCATCCAGACGGCGTGACCGGGGAATTGGTTGAAACCAGCGACTGGGAGGTCGAGATCGCCGGTGAGCGGTTTGCGGCAGACGCATCGTTGAACGCCTTCTTTGACCCTCGCGGTGAACGCGTGAAGGGGTGAGTGCCGACAGCGAAAGTCAACATCGGCGACGTTGAAACGTTTTACGGCGTCGAATTCTATTCCCTCAGAGTTGCAGCCCGCCGAGACTTAGCAACAAATCGGGGGGTGAAGCTTTCGGGTCTATTGAAGAGATTGCGATGCCGGCATTATCGAGATCCAGCAGAACCTCCATAGTCTTCAAGTAAGGACTAACCTCTCGCATTCGATACCGCCATGCGGTGTCGCGACCTTGAAGTGGCAGTTGGTGAGGCAGGGTTCGTTGCGCAGCGGACGGTTAGCGA
>JAEKFU010000565.1 GCA_016522385.1 Pseudomonadota bacterium | reverse complement strand
ATGTGGTGCAATATTGAGCACCACCGACTTTTCGACTATAGCCCGCGGCGCCGAAATTATAACCGACGTTGAGCCACAACACGCTTTCCCGAGGGCCTGTAAGGGTCATTTCAATCAAGCAAGGTAGTGCGTCTACGTCCGATGCCCGGCGAACAGTTCTCGCCTAAACTTTTCCGCCAACGCCTATCGTGCTAAGATTGGCTGACGGCTCGGTGTACGTGCACACGAAATTGGCCAGCCGTTAGAGCCCCGCATGCCGCGGCAATGCGGGGCTTGCCTCTGAGATACTTGAGTTTCCGGTTGCTCTTCAGTTTGTCGAACGCTTAAACGTACGATTCTGAATACGAGCCCATAACTGCCAAATTGGCGTGCAAAATCTACGTTGGGGTCGGTCTTTGACCAATTGCTCAGTCGACATGATCCGTTAGGTGGATTTGCCGGCACAGTGAGCAGAATTCACGAAGTGTCCGTCAATTTCATCAACCCAGAAGAGCATTTTCCCTTTGGCAGGTAGGTCGATGGGGTTCCCTCATGAGGCCGGTAGACCCGTCATATCGGGCATAATGGCCTCACCAAGGAGTGACTGACGATGCGGGTGAAGCGCAAACTCAAATCTGTTGATGTAGTGGACGTTCTGACGGATCTGTTCATCCTCACAAGACCACCGGCCTTCATTCGGTCAGACAATGGCGGTTGATAGTGGCCAATGCGGTCAAAGAGTGGATAACAGGATTGGGGCGCATACCGCCTATATCCATACCGACTTACCGTGGGAGAACGGCTATTTCGAGAGCATCAATGCTACTTTCAGGAACGAGCTTCTCAATGACGAGATCTTCTGCTCGCTCAAGTATGCCCAGATCGTCATGGATGAATGGCGCAAACACTAGAGCACCTTACTACCACGCAGCGCACGACAGTTTTTTGCCGAGCGTTGCCCGCATCGGCGTCTTCGTCCCCGAGTTGCTTGAGCCACACGCACTGCATCTGGGAAGAAGCTTCGGTTCTCGAATGGGAACTGGTCGTGCGTGGCGAGCGTGTTGGCCGGCTCCTGTTAGCGCTGGACACCACTTGCGAGCAATCTTCTTCACAGCTGCCGCGAGTGTACTTGTCGCTCGGTCGTCCACGATTTAGGAAAAGTAACGATGTCGACATTTTTGATCGTTTCGACAGTTTGGGCGCTCATCGCATTGGTGCTGCTTGTTATCGCGTGGTGGCTGGCTCGCATCGGCAGGACCGTCGCTCACCGGAACATCATGATCCTGCTGACCCTTGGCGCCTGGGTCTTCATCTTCAACTACATCTTTGTGCAGCGTTACGGTGGGGATCTCGGCTCGTTTCCGAAGGAATACGTGCCCTGGATTGCATTGCACGGGTCTTTGGGCCTGGTTCCGCTCTTCGGTGCAACCTGTCTGATCATTGGACGACTGATGGCGGGGCGGAACAGGTTCAGCGCCCATCTCAATCGTCATCACCGATTATATGGTCGTGCGTTTATCGTGGTTTGGTGCTTTACCCATCTTGGCGGCATATTCAATGCGTTCTTCCTGCGGTGAAGGGTGGGCCCCGTCAGACGCGATCGGCAAATACCTATGCCCAGCCACTTAGCTGTTCGCCAGCAATCGAAGCCAGCATCTCGATCGAAACATCAGCGTCATTCAAACATGGCACCATCGAAAAGTTCTCGCCCCCGTGGCCCAAGAACTCATCGTGTGCGCGCAGATTTATCTCTTCCAGCGTCTCCAGGCAGTCGGCGGCAAAGCCGGGCGTGATCACCAGTAGGTTCTTGATGCCACGGGCGGCCAGGTCCTTGATCGTGTCTTCGGTGAACGGTTCCAGCCATTTGCCGCGCCCGGTGTTGGATTGGAACGCGAGCAACAGCTCGTCATCGGAACGGCCGAGGGCATCGCGCAACAGACGTGCTGTCTTTTGGCATTGGCAGTGATAGGGGTCGCCCTTGGTCAAGAAGTGCTCTGGCAGGCCGTGGAATGAAGCAAGCATCATCTGTGGCTGCCATTTCAGCCCTTTGAGGTGTTGCCGGATACTGTGAGCCAGTGCCTCAATATAGGCGGGATGATCGAAATAAGGTGGCACGCTCCTTATCGCCGGCTGCCATCGCATGGACTTTAGCTGCTCAAAGGCCTTGTCGAGCGCAGTTGCTGTCGTGGCGGCGCTATATTGCGGATAGAGCGGGAACAGCAGGATGCGATCACATCCTTTCTGCTTCAACCGGACAATAGCCTCACCGATGGGCGGTTTGGCATAGCGCATGGCCCAATCGACCTCGATTGCGTCCTTGTCGGCGAAGCATTCCGATAGGTTCTCAGCCTGTCGGCGGGTGATCGTTTTCAGCGGCGCTTCGCCTGCTTCCTGGTTCCAGATCTTTTCGTATGCGGCTCCCAGGCTCACAGGACGCCGTATCAGGATGATGCCGTTGAAGATGAACCACCAGACGAGGCCTTTGGCCTCTACAACACGCGGGTCGGACAAGAACTCTTTGAGGTAGCGCCTTACCGGCCAGAACGACGTCGCATCGGGAGAACCAAGATTGATCAGCAGGATGCCGATGCGGCCACTCTTGATGTCCGGGTGCTCATCGGGGCGATGCATCGGGGAACGGCATGAACTTGAGCCTATCACTGGGTGTGACCTCGGTGCAGTCCGCAGGGATGATCACGAGTCCATCCACCTGGGCCAACGGCATCAGCGTGGCCGAGCCGGCTTTTTGCAATGCCTTTGCCAGCAGCGGATCGTCGTCACTCTGTCGGACAATCTTCGCCGGTACGTATTGCTGCCGACCCGGCCGCCGGGTCCCTTCGATATCGGCAACCGCAGCACAGGTTTGCGGTTGTCGTGCCTCCATGCCGGTAGGCATGTGGACAATCGGATCGGCAATCGGCAGGCAGTTCACGAAGGATGCCGCCGGATTGCCGGGCTTGATCGCAACCTTCATCACGTGAATGACGCCACCGGCATGGTAGCTGCCTCCATTGAAGAGTACCGCACTGTTCTGCTGAGCGCCACAAACAGACCATTTCGTTCGCCTGGTCAAGTCGTTTGTCAGTTCTCGCCTCTCCAGTCTCGCGAGAGTACGTTCCATAGGTTGCGTTGCATGGGTCTCTGGGGTTGGTTCCACACTCACTCAGTGTCTGCTTTTCATGCCCATGCGCTGTTTAGTGAGACGCGGCGGACGGTCTCGGTTGTTTGCGCGAGTGGATAGAGACCCTGACGTGGAAGGCTCTATGGTGTAATATATGACATTATTTCAACGCAGCCGGAACGTGATCGGGAGGCAAGGTAATAGCCGCTCGACCGGATCCGAGGCCGGATGAACAGGGCAAAATGGACACCAGGTTGACCAGCAAGACATCGCGTGCCGATCAAACCCAGGATGTGATGGCCGAGGGCGGCGTGCACGGCGGCGAGCCAATCAATGCCCGCGAGCGGCAGTTGGCGGGGATGGTCTCCGTTGCGCCCGACGCCATCATCGCGATTGGCGACGATGCAACAATCCGCGTCTTTAATCCGGGTGCCGAGAAGCTCTTCGGCTACCAGGCAAAAGACATACTTGGTCAGCCTTTAGACGAACTGATCCCCGCCCGCTTCCGCAAAGCGCATGCCGGCTATGTGGAGCGTTTCCGCGCCGCGCCGGAGCAAAGCCGGTTAATGACGGAACGCTCTGAAATCATCGGCTTGCGTGCGGATGGGTCGGAATTTCCCGCCGAGGCCTCGGTGTCAAAACTGGAGATGGACGGCGAAACTTTTCTTACGGTTATGCTGCACGACGTGACAGCCCGCAAACAGGCCGAGGCCGAGCTGATCGCCGCCAAGGAAAAGGCTGAGCAAGCATTGATCCAGGCGGAAAAAATGTCGGCACTGGGCACGCTGGCCAGCGGTATAGGGCATGAAATCAACAATCCTCTTTATGCCATACTGGGTGCCGCCGAAGCTATCCGCGACGGCAGCGAGCTGAGCCGCTGCCAGGAGCACGCGCGGGACATCGTCGACTACTGCAAACATATCGCAGGGATCATCAAGAATCTGAGCGGATACAGCCAGCCAGCGGAACGGCACGGCCTGGAGACAGTCGACGTCAATGCGCTGGTCGGCGAGGCCGTCTCGATGGTCCAGTTGTCACTGCTCACCGACCGCATCGAGATCAGCCAAGAGCTTCACCCCGTGCCGGCGATTTCTGCCAAGACCGAGGACATCCAGCAGGCGTTTTTCAATGTCATTCGCAACGCCGTGCAGGCGATGGGGGACGAAGGGGGAAAACTGGAGATTGAGACCACCAGCGACGGCGTGCAGGTGTCCGTGCGAATTTCCGACAACGGAACGGGAATTGCGCCTGAGGACCTGACCAGGATCTATGATCCGTTCTTCACCACCAAAGGACCGGATGAAGGTGAGGGAATCGGTCTTTTCGTCGTCCAGCAAATTGTCAAAAAGTACCAAGGTACGATCGATTTCAAGAGCAGCGTAGGCGAAGGAACCACTTGTACCATGGTGTTTCCGGTACAGGAGCTGAACAAGGAGGCGGTCTGAGATGAAGCACAAGATACTGGTGATCGACGACGAGAAGGATATCCGCAAGACCATCTGCCGTCAGCTCGAGGGAACGATCTATGAGGTTCTCGAAGCAGAAGACGGGGAAAAGGGCATCCAGGTACTCGCCGATGAAAACATACTGGAAATCAAGGTGATCATCTGCGATGTCCGTATGCCCAAGGTCAACGGCGTTGAAGCGGTCGCCTTTTTCCGGGAAAACTATGCAACGATCCCGATCATCGTGCTGACCGGCTATCCGGACGTGCAGCTGGCGGTGGATTTCATGAAGGAGGGCGTTGTCGACTACCTGGTCAAGCCGGTCGAGAAGGAACACCTGGTGGCGGCAGTCCGCAAGGCAGCCCGCCAACATGCTGTCTTCAGCGGATCGTAATACGGTTGGTCACCGATAGAGACCGATCTGGTGCGTTGCGCCGCATGCCCGTTGAAACGCTCTACCGGAACGGCATGAACGTCAACTCGTCGCCATGCGTGATGCGGGCCTGTTCGGTGCGCAGGACAACGAAGCCGTCAGCCTGTGCCAGCGGAAACAGGCTGGCAGAACCGGCATTGCGGAAGATGTCGACGGTCGCGCGGCCGTCCTCATCTGTGTGAGTGACGCGGGCTGGAAGGTATTCCTGGCGTCCGGGCCGGCGTGAACGCTCGAACCCGGCGGTGACCTTGCGGCTCGGCGGCTGCACCGGTGCGATGCCCGCCAGCTTCCCGATCACCGGTTTGCCGATCAGCATGCAATTGACGAAGGCGGCGACCGGGTTGCCTGGCAGTCCGATATAGATGGCCTTGCCGAGTGTCCCGAGTGTCAACGGCTTGCCGGGCTTGATGGCGACTTTCATGACGTGCAATGAGCCGCCCGCCTGTTTGACAAGCCGCGGCATATGGTCCTCGTCGCCAACCGAAACGCCGCCGGTGCTGAAGACAACGTCCCCACAATCTGCAGCATCCAGCAGAGCACGTCCGAGTTTTTCCGGGTCATCCGGGATCGTACCAAGATCCAGTTGTTCCACGTGCGGCGACTCCAGCATGGCGTGTAGCATGTAGCGGTTCGAATTGTAGATCTGGCCTGCTGCAAGATCTTCACCTGGCTGGCGCAACTCGCTTCCGGTGGAAAACCGTGCCACCTTGACCCTGCGGCGCACACTCACCGTTGAAAGGCCGAGGGCTGCCAGCAGCGCAATATGGCGTGAATCAAGCAGCGTGCCGGCGCTGACGGCCTCGGTCCCGCTGGCGCAGTCCTCGCCGCTTCTGCGGATATTCAGACCCGGTTGCGGTGCGGTTTGCAGAGTGATCCTGCCATTGTCCGGTGCGCAGTGTTCCTGCATTGCAACTGCGTCGAAACCAACGGGGATCGGTGCACCGGTGAGGATGCGCACTGCAAACCTGGCACCGCAGTCTTTATTCAGTGTGCCGCTGTCCCCGGCCGCAACCCGGCTTTCGACCGGCAATTCGTAGGGCGGCTCACCGGTCAGATCGGTGGTTCGCAGCGCATAGCCATCCATCGCCGAATTATCGAATGGCGGCGACGGCATGGTCGCGATCACCGCCTTGGCCGCCACCCTTCCCGCAGCTTGGTTCAACGTCACGTTTTCGCTTTCTGTGACCGTCCTGGCCAGCGCAAGCCCCTTCTCACAGGCGATATCGATCGGCACAAGCGAAGCCGAACCAGATCCCACGCTCCGGGCGGGCGATCCGAAATTGCCCTGCGATAACATTGTGTTGGTAGTCATCTCGCTCGCTCGCCATCGTGTTTTGTGCCGTCCGCTAGGGTGCGAAGTGCGCCTGCATCTTTAATGGTGATGCAGCTCACCGTTGGTTGTTCAATCATTTTGCTGTCCTGCAGTTCGTGAAGGCAGCGGCTCACCGTCTCCGGTCGCAGGCCGAGATAGTCGGCAATATCGCAATGCTGCATGGGCAGTTTGATTTCTGCTGCAACAGTCGGCTGACGGTCGCGGCACTCGAATACGAACGAGGCAACCTTTTCAAGCGCCCGCTTTTTTGTCAGATCCACCGAGTGATCCAGCGCCAGACACTTTTGCCGGCGCAGATTGTCCACTGAGACCGCCCGTGCGGACTCGTTCAGTTGAAGCACATCGTCGAGAACGGCGGGGCTTAGCCTGCAGATCGTCGCCCTGGTCAGCGCAACAAGGTCGTGCCGCTGATCTGTCCCCGGCGTCCTCAGGTCAATAATGTCACCGCTGAGGTAAAAGGCAGCGATGCTGCGGCGTCCATCATCAAGAATGTGCTGAATGCCGATCGTTCCCTCAATAACGGCTGTAACCGGCGAAAGTGAAAGACTGTCTGCGCGCAATACGGTCTTGCGTGCAAGCTTGATGGTCGAAGAGAATCGCGACAGGTGCTCCAACTCTTCCTTCCTCAGCACACAGCACAATCCCCGCCTGTCGCGAAGCAAAGAGCAATGCCGACATCCGGATACGGGCACCGTTCGTTCCTTTTCAAGCTGAGGCGCAACAATCTGCGCCGTTCTCGCGGTAACCCACCTTGATTTAGATCAAAGCTGGATATCGGACCGGCGTCCTAAGGTGATCCATGTGGCCTTCCACATCCGGCACTCTGGCTGCCACGATCTGCAAGGCTAACGGGGACGGGAGGCCGTCAATCGAGACGGAACAGAGAGACAGACCGTGATGACCAGCAATAAGGTCGAACTGATACAGTTTGCCTCAGATGCCGCCTTCGCAGTCGATGGGGAAATGCGGATAATCGGATGGAATTCTGGCGCAGAGGAACTGCTGGGCTATACCGCCGCAGAAACTCTCGGGCAGCGTTGCGGTCGGATATTGCGGGCGACTTTACCAACCGGAGAACCCTTGTGTTCGACTTCATGCGAGGGCCGAGCCTGTTTCGCCATCGGCAGGAAATGGAGCGTTGCCGCCTGCAGGCTGCTTCACAAGAACGGCCACACCATCCTCGCGGGTATCAGCACGCTGGTTGTACCGCCAGGCAACAGAAACAAAGACCGCGATGCCACCGCGGCGTTGATCTTCCTGCGCAATGTCCAAGACCGCGAAATCGCTCAGGTACCTGAAATGCCGATGCGCATCTTCACGCTTGGGCAATTCGCCCTGTCCGGAGCCGGAGCCGGGCTGAACGTTGAGGGCTGGAAGCGCAAACAGGCGGTGGTTGTATTGAAATGCCTGGTCAGTCAATTGAACAGGCCGGTGCACCGCGAACGCCTGATCGAATGGATGTGGCCCAACGTAGAGCCGCAACGCGGTTGGCAACGGCTGAAAGTGACGATTTCTTTCCTACGCTCAAAACTGCGTGCCGGAGGCGGCATGGCAGGAGCCATCGAAACGATTGGACAGTCTTATCTGTTGCGGCGTGACGGGATCTGGCTCGACTCCGAAGCATTCAGTTCCCTCGTGACCACCGGCTGGGACCACCTGAAGAAGGATAACCAACAGGAGGCACTGGCCCGTTTCGAGGAAGCCGAGGGCCTGTATCGAGGAGACTATTTCGAGGACGAGCCTTATGCCGAATGGTGTGCCGGCGAACGCGAACGTTTGCGGGAAATTTACCTTGAACTCCTGGCCGGTCTGACGACGTGCTACGCGAAGAACGGCCAGTTCATGGA
>JAEKFU010000549.1 GCA_016522385.1 Pseudomonadota bacterium | reverse complement strand
GATCATCACCGGATTGATCGTTATTCTTGGGCTGGCGAAACTATGGGGCCTCAATCTGCATGATATGGCCTCGCAGGGAGTAGGGGCGCAATTGGCCGGTGCCATGGTGGAGATCTTCCTGATCGCCGTGATCGCCTACGGGTTGTGGGAACTCCTCAACATTGCCGCTGACCGTCAGATGGCCATTGAACGGGTGACGCTTGGGGTCGACGACGGGGAAGAAGAACGCGCCGAGGGCGGCACCGGCGGCACGCGGCTTGGAACGTTGATGCCGCTCATCCGCCGCGTCGGCCAGGTCGCCATTCTGGTGCTGGCACTGCTGGCCATTCTCGGTCAGCTCGGTGTCAACATCACGCCGCTCCTGGCCGGTGCTGGTATCTTCGGACTGGCCATCGGCTTCGGCGCGCAGACACTGGTAAAGGACATCATCTCCGGGGTCTTCTTCCTGATCGACGATGCTTTCCGCAAGGGCGAATATATTGATATCGGTGATGTTAAGGGAACTGTCGAGAAAATCTCAATCCGCTCAATGCAGCTGCGCCATCACAACGGGCCGCTCAACACGGTGCCGTTCGGTGAAATCCGCCACCTGACCAACTACTCGCGCGACTGGGTCATAATGAAGCTACCCTTACGCGTCACCTACGACACGGACGTGGAAAGGTTGCGGAAACTGATCAAGAGGCTGGGTCTGGAGCTTATGGAGGATCCCGAACTCGGGCCCAAATTCCTCGAGCCCCTCAAATCGCAGGGCGTTATCCAGATGGACGACTCGGCAATGATTGTCCGTGTCAAATTCTCAACACGACCAGGCGACCAGTTCGGCATCCGCAACAAGGTATTCACCCACATCCGGGAAATGTTCGAAAGGGAGGGCGTCAAGTTCGCCCACCGCGAAGTGACCGTGCATGTTGCCGAGCATGACAAAGACAAACCGCTGAGCGAGACAGAGAAAGAGGCAGTAGCGGCCGCCGCGCGCCGCGTCATCGAGCAGGACGAAGCCAAAGCATCGGTCCCAAGCCGCTGATCAACGGCGGTCAAAGCCGCAAAATGAACAGGAACGGTAAGACGGCCAATTCAGCTAAGTGTTGGAGGCCTCGCCCGGAATCGAACCGGGGTATACGGATTTGCAGTCCGCTGCGTCACCACTCCGCCACGAGGCCGCTTCTCAGGTAAGTTGTTGAAAAGGCGAGCGCTACCTATCATGGCCTTTACGCGCTTGCAACGGCAATCCGACAAAATCCGTTTCGCGTTCCCTCAACAGACACACTCTAGTTTAAGTTTGAGCGCTGCGGGTTTCCAGCAAGTTGGCCAGCGCTGTCAGAAATGCCTCGACCTCATCACAGTCCTTTAGCCGGTAACAGGCCAGAGTCGGTCTGTCAGTTTCAGCGACCAGGATGGGTACACCTGCATGACGAACGGTCCTGAAGGCATCATTGTCGGTTACGTCATCACCAAGAAAGACGGACACCACATCGGGTCCCTCAAGGCCAACACTGTTCAATATCGTGTCGATGGCCTTACCCTTGTCCCAATCGACGTCAGGCCGCAATTCTGTGACCTTCTTGCCGAAACTCTTGCGCAACTGGGGATGTTGGGCGGCAACCTCGTCCACCGCTTGCGCCACAATCTGCAAATCGTCATCGGCAACGAGCCGATAATGCACGGCAAGCGAGAATATCTTCGGCTCGACAATGACGCCGCCAATGTCGTTCAGTCTTGTTTGCAGTTTTCGCCCGGCTTCCTGAATCGATTGCACAAACGGGCGGCCTGTCTCGCTAGCGATTGCCTGACCGTGCGGTCCGGCGATGTCAAATCCATGACTTCCGGCATATATGAGATCATCCACCTTCACCATTGCTTCGACATTGCCGCGAGCGCGGCCGCTGATGATGGCGACAGGGCAGAGGCGGACCAGATCCTTGATAAGCTGGCGCATTCGATCGGACAGTAGAGCCAACTCCGGGCGGTCGACTATCGGCGTGAGCGTGCCGTCATAGTCCAGAAAGAGCGCAACGCGCCTGGTCCCGATTTTCCCGGCAATCTCATCGAACTGATCAAGCGGCGAATGCATTTGCTCGCTCAGTTCGCGGCCACAATTGCCCAAACGGAGTTTGCCAAGATTTGAGACAACCATGTCGGCATCTTTGTTTTCCAAAGGCGTGCCCGCGACGGAACGGTCAATGCCGATGACAATTGCAAATTCGCCGGCACGAACCTGCCGGACCCCCGAGCCTGCATCCTCGATGACTGCTGCTCGATTGGCGGGGACACCAAGACGGCCGGCGGCCTCCAGGAAAATGTCGGAAGCTGGTTTGACCTTTAAGGCTGGGTGCGCGGCAATCTTGCCGTTCATCTGGAAATCGAACATGTCGCTTAGGCCGGCAGCTTCCAGGATGGCGCTGCAATCCTCGCTGGAAGAAACGACTGCGATTTTCAGCCCGAGTGTTTTCATCGTCTCGATGAAAGCGACGGCATCCGGATAGACCTCGACCTGACTGCTTTCGATCAACCGCTTAAAATGCGCGTTCTTCCGATTGCAGAGCCCGCAGACAGTTTCGCTGTCGTCGGAATCGTTGCTATCACCGAGCGGCAAGGTGATGTTGCGCGATGCAAGAAATCGGGTAGCACCGTCGTAGCGCGACTTGCCGTCGAAAGTGCGTTGGTAATCTCGATGGGTGAAGGGCATGTATGTCTCACCGCTTCGTGCCGCGCGCGTCTTGAGATAACCGTTGAGCGCCGCCTGCCACGCGGCAACATGCAGCTTCACTGAATTCGTTATCACGCCGTCGAGATTGAACAGCACCGCGTCGAGTTCGGTGAGGTCGAGGAATTCACGGTTCGACAATTCACCAGCTCCTGAACGCATCCCTAAGCCATCGTTCTTAGAGCGTTTCATGTCGATTTGGGTTTGAGAGCTTCGCGGTGTCATGACCAGATGCCATTTATCAGGATCGGCGCACCTGTGCCACGATCAAATCATGCAACGTCGCGTGACTGCAAAGCGTAGTGTGTGGTGAGCAGGGCATCCAAGAACTTGTTTCGCCAACGATGCACGTCGGATTCAAGAAGAACCTGCATCATGGATTTCCAACGACTCTTTCGTTCCGGCAAAGGCATGTTCAACGCCGTTAAGAGTGCCTGGACAATGTCGTTGATATCGTAGGGGTTTACCAGCAAGGCACCTTCTAGCTCCTCGGCAGCTCCGGCGAAGCGTGACAACACAAGCACTCCCGGATCCTCGGGATCCTGAGCTGCAACGTATTCCTTTGCGACCAGGTTCATACCATCGCGCAGCGGGGTGACCAGTCCGATCTTGCATGAACGATAGAGTGCCGTCAGTTGCGCCTGGTCGACGGATCTGTTGACAAATTTGAGGGGCGTCCAGTCGATTGTGGCGAACTGGGCATTGATATGCCCCGAGAGCGTCTCAAGCTCTTCGCGAAGGGTTTGATACTCAATGACCTTTTCCCGTGAAGGGGCGGCAATTTGCAGAAGGGAAATGGTACCTCTGAGATCCCGATTCTCCGTCAGCAGGGTCTCGAATGCTCTGAACCGTTCGGCAAGACCCTTTGTGTAATCAAGCCGTTCGACACCAAGTATCCAGTTCTGTGAGCCCAATCGGCTCATGGTGGACGATGTGAGACATTCAACCTCACTTGACGCCGCCAGGGCACTGAAGGCTCTGGTATCGATCCCGATTGGAAAGACACCCGATTTCAGCTTCTGGGGTGCATCAACCGAAGCACAGAAGTTTTCGCAATATTGAGCCGTCTGAAATCCAACAAGATCATAGGCTGCCAACCCATCAATCAGTTCACTGTGGCAGGGCAGGGCACGAAAGTCCTCCGCCGATGGAAACGGCGTGTGCAGGAAGAAACCGAGCGGATTCGTGATTCCAAGATTGCGCAGCTCACGGCCCAGCGGGATCAGATGATAGTCATGAACCCATATAATATCATCCGTCCTGAGTATTGGAGCAATCGCTCTCGCGAACCTGCGGTTTACCTCGCAGTAGACGCGATAGTCCTCATCGTCAAAATGCGTTAGATCGAGTCGCCCGTGGAACAATGGCCACAACACCGCATTGGCGAAGGCTTCATAATACCCTTTGATCTCATCCTCGGTGAGATCGATAGTCGCAAGTGTAAAGTTATTGAGAGCCTTGGTGACGGGCACAGACGATGGCTCGCTTGCCGTCTTGCCGCTCCACCCAAACCACAGACCGCCACTCTCCTCAAGTGCAGCCTTCAATCCTACCGCCAATCCGCCGCAAGCCGTATCTTCGTCAATGCACGGCAACCGATTGGAAATGACAATCAGTCGTGACATCTAACTCTGCTCAACACTTCCCTTATGAGGCGAAACATCGCCCTTTATCTATTCCGCTCCCTTCCCCGCATACTTGTTGTGATCGTTAGTTTTTCTCAGCATCACCGGTATTGATTTAAGTCAATCTCTTGGCAGCTTTGTGGCCAACGGGCGAATTATTTGGCTCTGATCCAAAAAAATCTCTGGAATCGTGACAATTAGTGCCTGATTACAGTCGGTTAGATGATGCTTTCCCAAGATCGCGATAGCCGCGTCGCGGCATTTATTATGCCGACCATGGAGTATGTTTGCGGATAATTCCCCCACAACTCGCCTGTTTGCAGGTCGATGTCCTCGGAAAGTAGGCCCACATGATTTCGGCATGCGAGCAGGGCCTCAAAAATCTCGCGCGCCTCGTCGCGACGGCCGCTTCTGGCGAGCGCATCAAGGCGCCAGAAGGCGCAGATGTTGAACCCGGTCTCAGGTGCCCCCAGATCATCGGGCGCCTCATAGCGCTTCATATGCGGTCCATGCGCTAGGGCCTTTTCCAGCTGCGCGATCGTTGCAATGAAGCGCGGATCATTGGGATCGATGAAGCCCACCTCTGCCATCAGAAGAACGCCGGCATCTAAATGTTTACCGCCAAAGCTCTCAACAAAGGCACCGCGCTTATCCGACCAAGCCTCCTTCAGGATTGTCTCCTTGACGGTCCGGGCGCGTTTTCGCCAGAAACCGGCACGCTTGGTTTCTCCGAGGAAATCAGCGATTTTGCCCAACCGATCACATGCCGTCCAGCACATGATGCTCGAAGATGTGTGCACGCGTGCACGCGATCGCAATTCCCACATTCCGGCATCCGGCTGGTCATGCAGGCGAAAAGCCTGCTCGCCGACACCCTCTAGGCGTTTAAAATCTGCAAGTCCGGCCCGGCGATACAGACGCTTGTCCATGAACGCCTGGCTGGCACCTAAGATAAGATGCCCGTAAACATCATGCTGAACATGCTCATAGGCTTGGTTCCCGACCCGCACCGGCCCCATGTCGCGGTATCCCGGTAAGCTGTCTATCACCTCTTCGTTGAGCTGTACCTCGCGACCAAGTCCGAACACCGGTTGCACATGCTCGGTTTCGCAATCGGAAACGATGTCAATCAGCCAACCGAAATAATTCTCAAGCGTGCCGACGGCCGCCAGACTGTTTAGCGCGCGCACGACAAAAAAGGCATCACGTATCCAACAGAAACGGTAGTCCCAGTTTCGCCCGCTGTTGGGTGCCTCGGGAATGCTTGTTGTCATTGCGGCAACAATCGCGCCGGTCGGCTCATAGGTGCACAGTTTCAATGTGATGGCTGCGCGTATGACCTCGTCTTGCCATTCGAATGGAACAGCAAGACGTCTGACCCATCGGCGCCAGTAGTCCGTGGTTCGATCTTGAAAGTTGCGGGCTGTTTCGTTTGCCCCATTCTCCAGCGTTTCATCTGGCCCCAGTATAAAGCTCAGCTGTCGCTCAAGGACGAACGGCGTTTCATTCAAGACGTAATCGATAGTGGCGTCCGTCGTCAGCCGAATGACGGATTCCGGCCCGATATAGCGGATATGGTTTGATCCAAATGCAGTTTGCGGAGCAACCCTGCCGTAATTGAAGCGTGGCCGCAGGCGAACACAAATGCGTGGACTGCCAGATATCGGCGCCACACGGCGGACAATCATTTGCGGCCGGAAGTAACGGCCTCGCCACAAGAAGCGCGGTATGAAATCAACAACCTCGGCACTGCCAAGGGGGCTGTGCAGGACGGTTTTCAGGACGGCCGTGTGTCCATCGTAGTGCTGTTCAGCGCTCGTTTGACCCTCCAGTTTCAATTCGAAAATTCCACCATCCGGTACGTCGCTGGGAGCCCCAAGCAAGCCGTGGAAAATCGGATCGCCGTCGTAACGTGGCA
>JAEKFU010000547.1 GCA_016522385.1 Pseudomonadota bacterium | reverse complement strand
ACAGTTACGCTTTATCTTCCAAGATCCAAGCAGGCCGCGTCCGATTCACAAGCTTCCGAAAGTGTTGAGATGCCAACAGGCCACGGAGAGACGGTACTCGTCGTTGAAGATGATGATGATGTCAGGTTCGTCATCGTTGAGACTTTGAAGCAGTTGAATTACTCGGTGATTTCTGTGCCGGATGTTGCGGATGCTCGGGCTGCCACGGAGTCCACGCACATAGACGTGATACTGTCGGACGTTGTGTTGCCAGGCGGGGTGAGTGGATTGGAGTTCGCAGAACAGCTGAGCAAGGAAGGGTCCGGTGTCGGCTTTGTGTCAATGTCTGGCTACCCTTCAACCAAAATTCAATGCGGCAACATTGCAAACACTCAGCAAGTTCCGCTTCGCAAGCCCTTTACCAAGCTCGAAGTCGCTCAAGAGCTGCGCAAGGCAATTGACTCAAACAGACCCGTTGTCGCCTGTCATGATCAATCGTTTGAGACGAACCACATGGCTCAGATCCGCGAGTGAGTAAGAAAGCTTAACGCAAGCCAGTGACGCGCGAACGCCTAACCCACGCCCGCGATGCTGGGAGAGAACCGAAACAGCCATCAAATTGGCGTGCAGCGACAGGCGGCACTATCAGGCAAAGGTACAATGCGCTAGAGCGTTTCATGTTGATTTGGAACCATTCTGACGGAGCGATTTTCCGGCAAGGTCAAGTATTGGTCTGCAGGCCGTATCTGGATACGGCCAAGGAGCAATGCGCCGGATTTGCCGGAAAATCGCCCGTCCCGAAGGGCTTGCCCCGGGGCGAGGAGAATTGATTCCAAATCAACATGAAACGCTCTAGAAGCACGGCCCGATGAGCGGCGTTCCTTCACGCATTCTGTGTATTGGCGCAGCGCATTGGGATATCGTTGGCCGCGCGGGCGCACCGGTGCATTTCGGCGATGACGTTCCAGGCCGGATCGAACGGCGACTGGGAGGCGTTGCACTGAATGTCGCGCTCGGGCTGGCGGGTCTCGGCTGCCGGGTCAGTCTGTGCTCGGTGGTGGGTCGCGATGATGGCGGAAATGCCCTGCTGCTCCGCGCGATGACCTGCCGCGTCGACTGCCGGCATGTTGTGCAGATATCCGGTGCGGCATCCGAAGCTTATGTGGCGATCGAAGATGACACTGGAAATCTCGCCGCAGCTGTCGCAGATGGTGGATTGCTCGAGGCCCACGCAGAAGCCGTCATCGCCCAGGCCGAAGCGGGCGCACAGACAGTGGCGGCGGTCTTTCTGGAAGCCAACCTGCCAAAGGCGGCGATTGAACGTGTTGCCGAAATTGCCCGCCTGCGAAATGTCGAGCTAATCGCCAATCCGGTCAGTCCCGCCAAAGCCGTCCGATTGGCCGGCCTTCTGTCCGGGCCCGCTCACCAGACGATCATTGCGAATGTGGAAGAGGCGAACGTGTTGACGGGCGCGACGCATGAATCCGCAAAGGAAGCGGCCAAGGCCATGCATCTCAGCGGTGCCGAAACCGCCTTGGTGACCCATGGAGCGAATTCTGCGGCCCTTGCCACCTCGGATGGTGTCGTGATCTCTACACCGGCCAGCTTGCCGCCGGGCGCCTCCGTCACTGGTGCCGGAGATGCACTTCTGGCAGGCTACCTCGCGTCGCCTGACCGGCACTGCGACCCGCAGGCGGCTCTGGATTTTTCGTTGCGCTGTGCGGCCGATCACATGAAAAGATCGACATGACCTTGGATATACCCCTGCTGATTTCTGAACCTGTCGCCGAAGCGTTGTCGCGCAGCAAACCGGTTGTGGCGTTGGAATCGACGATCATCACCCATGGCTTGCCGCATTCGCGGCGCCTTGAAACCGCATTGGCTGTCGAGACCGCGGTGCGGGACAAAGGCGCCGTACCGGCAACCATCGCTGTGATCGAAGGGGTGCTCCGGATTGGCCTTGATGAAAAGGCGCTTGGCGGTCTCGCTGATGCGAGCGGTGTCCGCAAGCTCTCCCGAGCCGACATTGCCGCTGCGTTTGTGGACAAGGCGACAGGCTCGACGACCGTCGCAGCGACGATGATCGCTGCTCATCTGGCTGGAATCGAGATCTTCGCCACCGGCGGAATTGGCGGGGTCCATCGGGGCGCGGAAATCTCGTTCGACATCTCTGCCGATCTGCACGAGCTTGCGCGCACACCCGTCACCGTGGTCGCCGCGGGGGCGAAGGCAATTCTCGACATCCCGAAAACGCTGGAGGTTCTCGAAACCCTCGGTGTGCCGGTTATCGGGTACCGGACTGATCAGTTTCCAGCGTTCTGGTCCCGCGATAGCGCTCGAAGCGCTCCGGTCCGACTGGACGAGCCCAGTCAGATCGCCCGAGCTCATCGTCTGCGCACCGCTATGGGGCTGGCCGGCGGGCAACTGGTCGCTAATCCTATCCCGGCGTCGGCGGAGATCCCAACCCAGGTGCTTGACCCAATTATCGAGGCGGCAATTCAGGATGCGGACGCCGCACAGATTTCGGGCAAGGAGGTGACACCCTACCTGCTGGACCGTGTGCTCGACCTTACCGAAGGGCGTTCTCTGGAAGCCAACATTGCACTGGTCCTGAACAACGCAGCACTGGCGGCCGAGATAGCCACAGAGCTCACAAACATCAGCTGAAACCGGCGCACCCAATGCTCTGATAAGGCGCTGCGGCTCATGTCAGGTCGATCGACGGGACTTCCGAAATTGAGAGCATAGCGGAAGTTTCAGCAAGGGTCCGATGTTCTCCCAAGTGCCATAAATGCCCCTCAGGCCAATCTTGTCCCAATGACGAAATTGCACCAAGGTGGACGGCCTGATCACGGCTCGCTGACGGCAGCTTCGCCTCTGATCAGGCCCTGAACATGCGTCCCCCAGCGCCTGAAACTCTACATTGAAGCGGCACATAACAAGGGGCTTTACACCTTCGCCCAAAGCTCAGCGGCGTCGAGGAGGTGAGCTTCAAAGACCATGCCGGCGACGGGCTCCTATCGGTTGAGCAAATGGAAATCCGGTGCCTTTATTGTCGGGAACCCGAAAATTGCTGGCCGTTAAGTTTGACAACGTCAGGCGGAGGCTTTTGCGAAGTCTGCTCTTATAGATATTCCATGTTGATTACAGCGTGTCATTCTGTGTTAGAATGACGTTAGGTCAGCGCAGCACTGGCCAGTAACCATGAGTTGAGGCCCCGCTTTGCCTTTGCGTCGGGGCCACACTATTTTGGGGACGAGGCTGCCCAAAGTCTCGCTGCAAATGGAGACTGGTTCTGGAACTGAGAGTGACATCAAGAGAGATACTTCATGGACAATAGTGACTTTCCCGGCAAATCATCGTGCCTGAAATTTCCCAGAAACGTTGTTCTTCTGCCCCTGATATGTTTGGCGCCTTACGTCATCAATGGCGCAGATTCGAGCAACGCAGCCGATGTTGTCGGTGCCGGCAGGACTATCAAGATCGTCATGAAAGGATTGGAATTTGATCCGAATTTCATCGAAGTAAGGGCCGGCGAAACCATTCGGTTCAAGCTAGTCAACCGTGATGAAATCGCGCACGACTTCACCATTGGCTCCCCTGCCATGCAACAGGCGCGCCGTTCATTTATCCGCGTGCTGCATGACGCTGAAGAGCTTGATCCGGACGCAAAGATGCAACAATCTCACGATCACCTGAATTCAGTGATCGTCCCACCTGGCGTGACAAAAGAGCTGGTTTGGACTTTCAAGCGGACACAAAAGATCGAGTTCGGCTGTAACGTTCCACTGCACTATGAAGGAGGAATGAAGGGGAAGTTCAATTTCATTGAGCCTGTTTCGATTTTTGATAGCTTCGAACCAGTGGGCTGATGTCTGTTAATGGGAGTGGCTGTGTGAAAACGCAAATCAGTTTAGAATCCTGACAGTTGCTTTGGAGGTCAGGATGAACCGATTTGTTCAGGGAGAGGATCGCGCGCAGCAGACATTGTTTCCCGCCAGCCTCG
>JAEKFU010000540.1 GCA_016522385.1 Pseudomonadota bacterium | reverse complement strand
CCCACATCGCGCTGCGTTCCGTAACTAGCCGAGTGACCGGATTTGGACCATCAAATGGTTCCACATGAGAAAGAAACGCTCTAGCCCAAGCAAAACACGAACAGGAATTTCAAAACTTCAGCTGTCTTTAATTCCGCCTCGACGTGTCATATGCAGCGGAATTCCGTTCTCGCTGCGGATCGTAAGCCGACCGACCGGGCGCGGCACATGGCCGTCAACCGGATCGAAGCGATACTTGCGCACCAGCGTGGCAATCAGCAGCACCGCTTCCTGCAAGGCAAATCCGGCACCAGTGCAGATGCGTGGACCGGTGCTGAACGGAATATAGGCCGAGCGCACCGCATGTGCGCACTCCTTGCGGGCAAACCGGTTCGGATCAAAATGGTCCGGCTGTTCCCACAGCTGACGGTGGCGTTGCATAAGCCATGGCGAGATCAGCATGATGTCATGTGGCGCGATCTGCTTGTCGCGCATAGTTTCGCAGCGCGTGGCCTCGCGGGGCAGAAAGCCGACCGGCGGGTAGAGCCTGAGCGCCTCGCGAAATACATCACGGATGAATGTCAGCTTCTTCATGTCGCGGAATGTCGGGTCACGCTCGCCGAGCACACTGTGGGCCTCCTGGTACATACGCTCCTGTGTCGCGGATGACATTGCAGTCAGATAAAGCGTCCAGCTCAACGCGCTGGCCGACGTTTCATGGCCGGCCAGAAACAGAAACGCCGTCTGATCGACCAGTTCCTCGAAAGAGAATACAGCGCCAGTTTGCGGATCCTTCGCGGTTACCAGGGACGACAGGATGTCATCTTCGATTAGCTCTTCACCGCGCTGATAACGTTGGTAGCGCTCGGCGATGATCGGTTCGATCAGTTGCCTGATGTCCTGCGCCGCCTTTGCCGCCTTCCGCCGATGACGGAATGCAAAGATATTGGGGATTTTGGTAGAGTCCAGGAAACCGTAGACAAAGGCGGTTTCCTGAAACCGGGTAAATGCATCAAAGAGCAGCTCGGCGCGCTGCTGACCGATCTCCAACGAAAAAATGGTGCGAAATATGACATCGGCGGTGACATGGGTCATCACTTCGTCGATCTCAACGATCGCTCCGTCATCATACTTTTCGAGCCGCACGAGCATGGTCTCCACGGCCTGCCACATAAGGGGAAACACCCGCTGCAGCTTGGCCAGCACAAAAGCCGGGTCGATCATTCGGCGCTGTTTTTTCCACTTTTCGCCGTTAGAGACAAATATGCCGTCGCCAAGCAGCATGCGCAGCATTTTGCTGACCATATCGCTCTTGGGGTAGTGATCGGCTTCGGTCACCAAGATTCTGCGCACCAGATCAGGCTGGTTGGGCATATAGATGTCGCGACCTGGCAACCAGATATGCCCCATCTTCATCTCGTAGCTCTTCTCGATGAAATTGGCGAGATAACTGCGCTGCATGCCGAGCAGCATACGCAGAAAAAATGGCCGGCGCTTCTGGACCGGTGGCACGGGTGGTTTGAACAGCGTCATTCTTGTCGAACGGATACCGCAGGTCTCAAACGGCTTAAGCCGACAACACGCTTCGCGCAAGTCGCTTATCAACAGACCCTAGTCTGGCGAGATCGCACGCACCTAAAGACTCCGCAACAACAAATGGACGCGTTGAACGTTTTTCTATAGTTTGCCGTTCGACCGCATGCCGAGATTCGGGGGGCCCATGCCATCGGCACGTCAAACATTCAACGTCTTTCTCGTCAAGCCGACCCACTATGACCGTGACGGTTATCCCATTCGGTGGTTGCGCTCGATCATTCCCTCGAACTCTCTGGCCTGCATGTATGGCCTCACCCGCGACTGCGCCGAGCGCCAAATTCTTGGCGAGGATGTCGACTTCAGGATTCACCCGATCGATGAGTTCAACAAACGAATCCGAACCGACAAGCTGATCGCCCAGGCAAAGCGCGATGGAGGCCGCGCCATTCTGGCGCTTGTTGGTGTCCAGACGAACCAGTTCCCGCGCGCAGTTGATATTGCTCGGCCGTTCCTAGCCGAAAACGTTCCGGTCTGTGTCGGCGGTTTTCATGTCTCAGGCTGCATTTCGATGTTGTCCGAGATGCCGCAGGATCTCGTGGCCGCGCAGGCTATGGGACTTAGTTTCTTCCTTGGCGAGGCCGAGGAAGGACGCCTTGATGAAGTATATCGCGATGCCTTTGCGGGTGCGCTGAAACCGCAATACAACCATCTGACCGCTTTGCCCGATATGGATCAGGCGGCCATCCCCTTTATTCCAAAGGATGTCGCTAAACGCGCCATCATGCCGATTGCCAGCTTTGATCTCGGCCGCGGCTGCCCGTTCCAGTGTTCCTTCTGTTCAATCATCAATGTGCACGGCCGCAAGAGCCGGTTCCGCACCGCCGATGACTTGGAACGCATTGTGCGCGAAAACCGGGACATCGGCATCAGCTATTTCTTCGTCACCGACGACAATCTTGCCCGCAACAAGAACTGGGAAGAGATGTTTGACCGCCTGATAGAGTTACGCAAAAACGACGGTATCAACGTGGATTTGGTGATCCAGGTCGATACCATGTGTCACCGTATACCAGGCTTCATCGACAAAGCGGTCCGGGCCGGCACGGTGCATGTGTTCATCGGTCTTGAGAACATCAACTCGGCCAATCTGATCGCCGCAAAGAAGCTCCAGAACCGAATCACCGAATATCGCGAGATGTTCCAGGCCTGGAAGCGCCATCCGGTTTTCGTCACTTGCGGTTATATCATCGGCTTTCCCCATGACACCAAGGAAACCGTGATTCGGGACGTCGAGATCATCAAGAACGAACTACCGCTCGATGCCATCTACTTCACCTATCTAACGCCGCTGCCGGGCAGTGAAGATCACAAGATGCTCTACGAGGCCGGCGGGTATCTCGATCCTGACATGAACAAATACGACCTGCACCAGAGGGTCTCCCATCATCCGATCATGTCCGATGACGAATGGGAAGAAGCTATCGATATGGCCTGGAAGCACTACTACACACGCGATCACATGATCACCGTGTTGAAGCGCGTCTATGGATTTGGCAGCAACAAGCGCCACTTCACCATGCACCGCATGGTATGGCACTATTTTTATGCCCGCAGCCGCATGAACCACTACAAGATGGAAGGCGGCTTTGTGCCATTGCGCTCCCGCAAGGACCGCCGCCATGGCCTGCCGCGTGAAAACCCGTTGGCCTTCTACGTAAAATATGCTTTTGCCCTAGCTTACTTTGTGGTCGGTTATGCAAGCGTGTGGTCATGGTTCCGCTTCCAGCTGTGGAAGATCGCACGTGATCCAAATCGGGCCGAATACTGTGATATGGCAATGACACCACCACAAGACGATAGCGACGAGTGTCTCCAGTTGTTCACTGAGACCACGGGCGGCAATGAGAGCGTCGCCGCCGAGCGCCGCAAGACCGAGATTATTGCCCGTGCCAAACGCAGTGCGGCGCAGACCATAGCTAACAAACAGCGCATTTCAGCCTGAACTACGGCGGGCTATGAGTTCGTCAAATCTTCCGGCGTCTCACCCCGGCGCAGGCGCTCGATGGTTTCGCGCGCCTTTTCGATGTGCTCGGGCTTCATGTGCGAGTGAATGAGGCTGTAAGCGGTGACCAGCACCGTCAAATCATCTGTAAAGCCAAGCCCGATGATCATGTCCGGAACCACATCGATTGGCATGATGAAATAGGCAAGTGCGGCCAGCAGAACACCTTTGACCCGTAACGGTGTGTCGTCATCGAAGGCACAGTAATAGGCGGCAACCGCCTTCTCCGCGAACGGGACCCGGCTAAGAAACTTTTTCAACTTCGGCCAGAACTCGTTGCGGACGGTCTCTTCGTTCCTGTGGATCGTTGCAGGCAAAGTGTTCTCGTCTCCTTGCATATTGGGCATACCGTCCTGCTGTGACATGGTAACTCATCCCCCGCACCTCTTGGCGGTCGGTATCACGTTGTTCAACTAATATATGGAATTTCACGTAGTGGTCGACAAGTCCGACGGGTATTGGACGTCCGAAACGAAAAGGTAACTCAATGAAAATAAATGACAAAATCAGTGTGGTGGTGACCGGCGGTGCTTCCGGACTCGGCGAGGGAACCGCCCGCCGGCTTGCCGACGGAGGTGCTCGCGTGGCGATTTTCGATATGAATGCCGAGCAAGGCAAAGCCGTCGCCAACGAAATCGGCGGCATCTTCTGTGAAGTCGATGTCACCGATGAAGGAAGTGTCGATGCCGGGCTTGAAATGGCCCGCCGAGCGCACGGCCAGGAACGTGTACTGATCAACTGCGCCGGTATTGCGATTGGCCAGAAGACCGCCGCACGCGACAGGACTACGGGCGAGGTAAAGGCGCATCCGCTGAACAGCTTCGAAAGCGTGATCTCGGTCAACCTGGTTGGCACCTTCCGAATGATCGCCAATTGTGCTGCCGGCATGCTCGAGCTGGAGCCCGTCGACGCCAATGGCGGCCGCGGCGTCATCGTTAACACCGCATCGATTGCCGGTGTCGAAGGCCAGATCGGTCAAGTCGCCTATGCCGCGTCCAAGGGTGGCGTCATCGGCCTGACGCTGCCGGTTGCGCGTGATCTTGCTCGAGACGGTATCCGTTGCTGCACGGTCATGCCGGGACTGTTTCACACGCCGATGGTCGATGGCTTGGCGCAGGAGGTGCGCGATGCACTTGCCGCCGGTATCCCGCATCCCTCCCGGCTCGGCGACCCGGCCGAATATGCCATGCTCGTCCAGCACATTATTGAAAACGACATGTTGAACGGCGAATGCATTCGGCTCGACGGGGCCCTCAGGATGGCGCCGAGATAATCAGCTCATTCAATCGGAGTTAGCTCAAACCCCTGCTCGCGGAGCAGCGCAACCAGGCCCGTTTCGCCGGGCAAGTGTAACGCACCAACTGCGATCAGCGCCTTGCCGGTCGCCACAAGTGGCGCGGCCCGCTCGGCCATCTTCACATTCCGTTTGTTAATGAGCGCTTCCATGAAGCCGGCTTCTGCAGCCGACCGGTCTGCACTAGTCTCGCTGCCGGCCATTGCCCTGGCGAAGGGAAAGAACCAGGTGATCCGCCTTTTCAGGTAAAGCTGGATCAGTGTTTCATTGAGATCATCGATCTGCTCGCGATTGCGGACGGCATCGCTTAGGAACAATGTCTGGCTTTTCAGCGGCATGGAACTCATTGCCGCGAACTGCTCGACCGGAGTCTCAAGCCCGACCAGTCGGATGCCACGTTGCTTTGCATAAGTCTCGACGGCATGGTCAAGCACAAGATGGCCAGTCTTCCGGCGCTGGTTCTCGCATGCCGACACCGATAACATCAAAGCCGGCAGCCACGGTTGTAGTTTAGTGGCC
>JAEKFU010000528.1 GCA_016522385.1 Pseudomonadota bacterium | reverse complement strand
TACGCTTTCACAACATCGGAAATCATCCGGATTGAACTGAGTTGCGATCATTGCAACCACCGCCAGCAATCCGCCGACAACCATCGGGCAGCGTGTCACGCAAGGCGGAATTGCGACGGGTTTTTGACTGTGAATTGCCACACTTGCGCGGCACTATATGAGGAGCGGCTACAACAAAGGAGCTTACCTTCATGCCGAAACATCGATTGATCGGTGCGCTGACTGTGCTGACCGCCATCGTCATGCTGTTCGTTGGCGTCACTACAAATGCCGTCGCCCATTCGGCCCGCATATCCATGTCCATCGGCAAGGCCGGCTTTGTTGTCGGCGTGTCCAGCGGCACTGGCACGCTGCGATATCGGGGCCGGAGATATCCGCTGAGCGTCGGCGGCGTAAGGCTGGGTCTAACCGTAGGTGCCTCATCCGCAAGAATGCATGGTCGGGTCTATAACCTGCGCCGCGTCCGCGATATCGAAGGGACCTATGGTGCCATTGAGGCATCCGCTGCAGCCGGTGTCGGCCCGCAGAACTGGATCCTCGAAAACGAACACGGTGTCCGCCTCGTTCTGCGCGGCAGGCAAAGAGGACTGGAGGCCTCCCTCGATGGCGGCGGCATAAGCATCCGCCTGAGATAGGTAGAGCCAAATCAAAGCACCTGTGACGCCCCTCTTGGCCGGGAGTTTACGATCGAATTCATGTTATAGCCATTGTTCTATCCGCAAGGAATTCTGCCGGCCGGAATAGGGCTTTGGAACGCAATATAAGACTATACCCCTGGTTTCAGGCCTGCCGTAACCTATTGTTCTGGCAAGCGGTCTGGTTTCTTTATTTCCAGAAAGAGTTGACGGCCGCCGAGGCCATTCTGCTCGCTGCCATATATGATATCGGCACCTCGGCGCTGGAGGTGCCCTCGGGTTACCTATCCGACCTCATCGGCCGCCGCATTACCTTGATTTTGGCGATGATGGCGAATGTGGTCGGTTGCCTGCTGATCGGCCTAGGCGACAGTTTCTATGTCTTTGCGCTCGCGCAGATTATGCTCGGCGCCGGTACGGCTTTCACTTCGGGCACCGACCATGCCCTGCTCTACGACAGTCTGCTGGAACAAGGCGAGGAAAGCCAGGTTGCAAGGCATGAGGCGCGCGCCTGGAGATACACTTTTGCCGGTCTCGCCGTATCCGCCTTTGCTGGCGGATTGATGTCCCTTCACTCGATTGAAACTGCATTCCTAGCCTCAGCGTTGGCAGCAGCCGTTGCGCTCATACTGGCGACGATGTTGCGCGAGCCCTCTCCCACTGCGGACCAAACCGACGCACTGCCGCCACTGCAGCAGACCGCAGCAATTTTTAGGCGCCTGAGAGACCGGGCACTCGCCTGGCTGTTCGCACTCGCCGTCGGAAAATACGTGCTTTCCCATGTCCCATTCGTATTCGGCCAGCCCTTTATCAATGAAGCGCTCGGCACTATCGGCTTTGCGGCTGAAACGCCTCTCGTTAGCGGAACAGTCGTCGCCGCAATGATGCTGATATCCGTCGCGGCCGGGTGGTTGGCCTTACCGCTCGCTCACATGCTCGGCGCAGCAGGCATATTCTTGTTCGCGCTCGCCATGCAGGTTGGTCTGATTGCACTGCTGGCGCTAACTGTCCATCCCGCCGCCATTACCTTGCTGCTATTGCGCATGGTGCCCGAAGCGCTGACATGGCCGATGTTCCTGGCAGCCGTCCAGCCCAAATTGCAAAGCGGCTACCGGGCAACCTACTTGTCACTGCAGAGCCTGATCGGCCGGATCATCCTGGCCGGCACCCTGCTCGTCGCTGGCCTGGCCGTTCCCGACTTCGGCACGCTGCAGCACTCGACCCTGCAGACCATTCTTCTGAGCTACTTCGCCGCCGGCGCGATCCTGCTAGTCGTTCTAGGATTGACGACGCGTTTCCTGAAGAATGAATGAAAGATCGATGCAATCCCTCGGCAGCCAGCAATTTTGG
This sequence comes from Pseudomonadota bacterium, assembly GCA_016522385.1. GTDB lineage: Bacteria > Pseudomonadota > Alphaproteobacteria > Rhizobiales > Aestuariivirgaceae > JABDJG01. The sequence goes on along the minus strand of JAEKFU010000528.1, from coordinate 1,949 downwards.
CCGGTTTCATCGAGTTCCAGAGTTGTTTTGTTGCAGGCTAGAGCCGTAGAGACACTGTTCCTTGCGGCCATGGGAAGAGCGCGATAACAAAAGTTTCGCGGGAGCGGCATTCAGCGTGCTTGTTCGGCATTTCTCACTAATAAAAGTCCCGATATTGCTCGTAAACCGGCAGTTGCCTGTGACGCAGAACTATGCTCGCCGGCGTGATATAAAAAAAGTTTGATAGACGAAGAGATAATGTACTAGTGTTTAATTGGATGGCATATGAGGTATTGCTCGGGGGTAATTGGAAAGATTCAAATGCGGCAAACAAGGGTCGTGATTTCTCGGATTGAGAGAGGAAATCCGAAACATCTACTAACCGTGTTGGGAGCGCGGCGAAGGAGTTTCAAAAGATGTTTTGTGTTAGTAAGCTGCACTACAACAGTGGACGGTTTTGGTCGGGCGTAGTTTCCGGTTATCCAAAAATAATTCTTAATCACCCGATGATTTGGCACCAACTCTCGGGCCGCCCGGCGAGGAGCCGGTGTCCAGCAGTCCGGGTGCTCGCCTTGGCCGTCGCGTTACTTATGGGCACCGTTCTCGTCACCGACGGCCCCGTCCATGCGGCAGAAACAGAAGAGCTGCAAGCGAAGCTGGATGCCGCCAGGCGAGTAATCCGAACACTGCAGCAAAAGCTGGAAGACGCTGAGCAAAGTCACTCTGATTTGAAGATTCAGTTGGATCTGGCAACCGGCGAGCTGGCAGAGCGGCTCGCGGGGCGCTTAAGTACCACGACCTGGAAGAGTGACCCTGAGGTTGTAATTCTGCGCGGAAAGTTGGATGCCGCGAGTAGCACGATTGAAAGCCTTTCATTGGCAACAAAAGGCTACAAGGCTGAAATCGCCGCCGAAAAGAGTAAAGTTCAGAAGGCGAATTCGAAGATAGATGCTCTCACCAAGGCGAAGGACGGCGCTCTTGCGGAAGTTTCTTCACTTGAAAACAAACTCGCTGCGCTTCGCCAAGAGGCCGAGCAGCGGGAGAAGTCCGATCGTGGTAAGCTCGCCAAATCGGAGCAGGCACGCAAACTGGCAGATGACAAGCTTGCAAAGCTGCAGGCCGCAAAGGCGGCACTTGATAAAGAATTAAGTAACACCAAGGATGCCGCGCAGGCATCGGCGAACGATGCCAAGGCACGTCGCCAGGAGCTAAAAAACGCTGATGAGAAGATTGCTGGTTTGGAGGCAAATCTCGATATCGCGCAAGCAAAGGCCGCAGAGGCGGACGACATGCGATCCGGTCTGCAGAAGGCCAATGCGAACATCAAAGACCTTCAAACAAAATTGGATCAGCTCGGTAGTGAACGAGATACCGTGTCAGCTCAGTTGGATAAGGTGCGCATCAATATGGCCGAACGCATCCAGAAGGTGTTCGCGGTTGCGACCGAAGAGGCCAATGCTACCGCTGCCAGTCTACGCAATGAGCTAAAGCAAAAAAACGCGGAAATCTCCGATCTGAACGCAAAGACCAAGAGCGCTGGCCAGGAACGGGACAAACTTAATAAGCAGATCGCGTCTCTGAACAAGGACCTGGATCAGCTCAAGACTTCCTTGAAGGACGCTGAAACAAACCAAAGAAAGGTCGAAGCACAGCTGGCGGACACACAGAAGGCTGAGAAGGCGCAGCGCAAGGCTCACCAAACGGCTACGGAAAGGGCCAAGCAAGTGGCCTCTGAAGCGGAGTCGCTCCGCAAGAAATTGGAAAGTTCAACGCAGCAAACCGGTCAGTTGGTCGCCCAACAAGATGCCTTAAAGAAGGAGATGGAACAGCTGAGCCGCAAATCTGAACAAACGCAGCAGCAGCTGGAACGGATGGACGCAGAAGCCCAGAAGTCTCTTGCCGATCGCACAAAGCTCGACAAGCTCCTGCAGGCCGCACTCCAAACAGCAGACTCGGCCAAAAAAGCACGG
>JAEKFU010000523.1 GCA_016522385.1 Pseudomonadota bacterium | reverse complement strand
GTTGGGACTCGTGACCATGCGGCCGGCCGACGTCTGTTGTTGTATGGTTCTGTGTTGCAGCGAACGGGCCAGTCAATAGCGGCAGTGTAAACGGGGTTGCGAGAACCGGACGAGCGGGATGTGACCTCGAACGACCATTGGGTTAGATACGTGCGGCAAGCGTGATTCCATAGCCAAACAACATTGATGCGAAGCACTTGAGCCGGGGTCAGCTGGCGGGCAAGCTCGCGGAAAATTCCGACATGCTCCGAACGGATGCTAAAGTGCAGTGTTAAAGGATCATCGTAGTTCGGTGTGACCCGATCGCGTGTTGACGCTGCGGTGCACAGCGGTTTCGGCGTCGAATCTCGTCACTGCTGGATCTGTTAGACCGAGCTTGCGCAACGATTTGGCCAGTCTGGCGCGCGCCACCTGCGAGCCTGGCCGGTGTTTGATGAGTTCACGATACGCGTCGGCTGCGTCCGAGAAGCGCCTGCGTGCCTCAAGTGTAGACCCCAGTCTCAACCAGGCTTTTTCGGAATCCGGCTCTTGTGACACGATTGTCCTGAAGGCTCTGGCAGCAGCGGCATGTTTGCCTTTTTGAGCCAACAGCTGTCCACAGCCGTACAGTGCCTTTGCCGAACCGGGGCTTACTGCAAGCACCTGCTTGTAGCCGACTTCGGCGGCGGCGAGGTGGCCGGCCTCATGCAGATCCACCGTTCGATCGAGAACTTTCACCAGGCTTCGGCTGTCCAGTTTGCCGCCAAGATTCTGTCGGTTCGTAGTGCTTATGAGGATGTGACCTATCTTGTTTTCCCGCGGTTTGAAAAGATATTTGTAGGTCTCGTTGCCACGCTGGAATTCATAGGTTTTAAAGCCGTTATCTATGGCGTGGCGAATACTGTAGGCATGCAGCAAGAAACTGGGCGGTGTCGATCCGTTGCATTCCGCATCACGACCGCCAATGAAAAACAACAGACTGCGTTTGACCGGGTCGATGAAGCTGGCCAGTGCTGCCAATGGACGCCCGTTGTGGCGCAAAACCGGCAGGTACAAAGCACCGCTGTCGAAACAATTTTTGAGCATTGAGAAGTTGCCCTGCAAGATTGTCTTTAGGCTCACATCCTTGCGGGGCTTCCAACTGGCCTTCCAGAAGTCGAGTAGTATCGACAACTCCTCGTCGATGCTGTCAGGGCCGGCAACACGGATCGAGTATTCGTCGGACTCGTCTACCATGCGTAGAAACCTTTTGGTTTCTTGCTGCGTATTCGAACTGAGCGATGCCAGATATCGGTGCCAATCTGACGGCAGTCTCACAGCAGGGCAGACGAGATTGTCAACCGTGTTGCGCTTTGAGATATCCGCAAGATCTTTGATCTTGAACTTCTTGCTGGGAAAGTGCTGCAACAGCAGATGAAGTCTTTCCTCCGACGCGCACAGACACTCCAGCTTGAAACGGCTCCAGTGCGAGCGTTTTAAGTGGCGGGCAAATGCGGCGATCACGCTGGTTAAGTGCTCGGGGATGCAGATGAAGCCGGTGTAGGCGGAATACTTCAGGCCGGCCATGGAAATTTCGTTGTAGAATCCACCATCTCGACGCATCCTGGTGCCCAGCCTTAGAGGAAAAAAGGCGACATAGTCAGATGGATCTTTGTCTGATCTTGCGGCCAATATGAACCAGTGATCGTCGTCGTCTTCAAGCCAAGTCGATAGCCACGTCCAGGATAGGAAGAATTGCGCTTCGGGGTCCTTATCGTAAACGGTGTCCCAGCGGGGTTTCAATTCGGTGAACGTTTCATAGCTGTCAATGATGTCGATACGCATAACGCAGATATGACTTGCTTTTCAGCAATCCCGCTTGGCACCCAGCCCGCACCAATCCCGTGTGAGAATCTACGCCATAGTTTCCGTTAAGTCAAAACAGATCAATCGATTGGCGATAGGCTGAGCGTGCACGGCTTGACCGATGCGTGAGTTGCTGAAAATTTGCTCTTTGGTAACCTTATCCGTAGAAAGCCCAGCGAATGTTGCCGTTTTGACGCCGAGCCGGCTCGGCATTTCAGGACAATTAAGATTTTAAACAAATTATAGGCATCGGACATGAGCGGTTTGCGAGTGGTCCTTGTGGCAGCCTGTGCACTGGTTGATCCGGATGGCAGGGTGCTGATTTGTCGAAGGCCGCAAGGCAAGGCGATGGCTGGCCTGTGGGAGTTTCCCGGCGGCAAGGTCGAGCAGGGCGAAGTACCAGAGCAAGCGCTGATTCGCGAGCTAGGGGAAGAACTAGGGATCGATGTGACGATGGCATGTCTGGCGCCACTAACCTTTGCCAGCCATACCTATGAGACATTCCATCTGTTGATGCCGCTTTATGTGTGCCGCAAGTGGAATGGCCGTGTCAGGGCGATGGAGGGCCAGGAGTTGGCTTGGGTCAAGCCGGGCAAACTTTCAGGCTACGACATGCCACCGGCAGACGAGCCGCTGATTGCGCATCTGTTTGATGCACTCTAAGACCGTTTGTCCGGCTGATTGTGGGGGAGTCAGAAAGGGCGTTAGTAATGCGTAATTTTTTGAGTGTCTGGTTGAAGCAACTGGAAAAACTGGCTGAGGATGAAAAAGGTGCGACTGCGATTGAATATGCCATGATCGCCAGCACGGTGACATTGGCTATCGTCTTTGCACTGTCGGATATCGAGGCTTCATTGCGGGCGCTCTACACATCGGTCAGCGGTGGATTCGATTGAGCCGTCCATCTAACTGTTCTTGAGGGAGTGTTCCCTCGTTGACAGGGCATCGGCCAGGCGGGTCTTTGCGCTGCCGGGTCTGAGGGGTTTTTGCTGGCTTTCATGTGGCGCCCAGCCGGTCAGATAGATGATTTCGAATGTGGCGGGTATACGGCCGTCCTGATTTGCAAAAGTTGCTTCGTAGGCTGCGCAAACCGTGGCTACTGTTTGTCGTGTGATGGGGCTCCTGCTGCGCTGATTGAGCGGGTTTGACCATCCCATTTGCTTCAGTTCCCGCATGAGCGCCAGCGCATCGCGATAGGTGACGGTAATGCGGTCGGCGTCGACCACAGGTAAAGCAAACCCGGCCCGCTGCAGCAAGGCGCCCATGTCACGAAGATCCGCAAACGGAGCAACGCGCGGGGTGGCGCCGGAAGTACGCTGGCTTTCGGCGGTCAGCCAGGCATGACGCAGCTCGCTCAGCGTGCCGCCGCCTAGCAATGCGGCCAGGAACAAACCGTCTGGACGTAGTGCTCGGGATATCTGGACCAGGGCGCCTGGCAGATCATTGACCTGCTGCAGATTGAGCATGGAAACAATGCAATCTAGACTGTGTTCGGCGACCGGCAAGCGTTCTTCTTCACAGACGATCTGTGGCTGGTTGCCGGCTGTGCGTGCGACAAGCGTGTGTGCCAGCAATATATGACCGAGACGACCGGTTGCGCGCATTCGCATGGCGAAGTCGTCCGGCTTGTCAGCGATAACAAGCGCGGTGTCGAAGTCTCGCAAAATGAGCTCAAGGCGACCAGTGAGATCCTGTGCGGCTCGCTTGTGCAAAAAGTCTGGATATTCGGGGTTGGCAAGCGCGCATGCGACGCGTTTGCGCAGAAGATCACGGTCAAAAGTCTGGCCAGGCAGGCTGTCGCTCATCATGACTGTTTGTGCCGCTGTTGGCCAGCCATTGCAAGTGTGGCCATTGGCAATCAAAATGGTCTGTCAAGGTCATGGGTACGATTTGGGATTACAGCAAAGTTGCGCCGACGCGCTTGGGGCGGGCGGTGCTTGACTTCTTGCTGCCGGCACGGTGCGTGACGTGCAGCGAACCGGTCATGGAGCACAACGTGCTGTGTGCGGCCTGCTGGTCGAAGTTGAACATAATCGAGCCGCCACGATGTGAAATCTACGGAACGCCTCTGCCATTTGCCTCAGGCGACACATCGCTCAGTGTCGCGGCGGCGCAACACTCGGCCAACTGGGACCGGGCGCGCGCAGCAGTCAGTTTTGATGATCATTCGCGGCGACTTGTGCATGCGCTCAAATATCACGACCGGCATGAGGTGGTGTGGCTGATGGCGCAATTAATGGGGCGTTCTGCCGTCGACATTCTTGATGACGCTCACCTGATCGTGCCGGTGCCGTTATATTGGGGACGGATGTGGACCCGGCGGTTCAACCAGGCGGCTTTGCTGGCACAGAGGATTGCGGGAAGTGCAGCGGGCAATTACCGCCCGGACCTCTTGAGGCGGCGGCGACCGACGCGCCCTCAGGTGGGGCTCAGCACGAGGGCGCGGCGCGAGAATGTCAAAGGGGCGTTTTGTGTTGCAGAAGGTCTGGAGAGTGATGTTTCTTTCTGACCGCAATATCGTGCTGGTCGACGATGTTTTGACAACCGGTGCGACGGTTCAGGCTTGCGCGAAAGCCTTGAAAAAGGCAGGCGCGGCACGAGTCGATGTTGTCGTGTTCGCTCTTGTGTTCAATGCTGCGCGCAGCCATGTATAGGTGAATATGCCAATTTGCAGGA
>JAEKFU010000498.1 GCA_016522385.1 Pseudomonadota bacterium | reverse complement strand
GCCCGGGATTGCCGAGTCCCACCAGGAGGATCATGTTTCCCGCCTCATCCGGTAAGCCGGAAGGATTACTGGCCCTCCTCGCCGTCTTCCTGGGCCTGGGCTTCGGCTTCTTCATCACCGATGGTCGGAACCTCGCCGGCCTCGAGCTCTTCTTCCTCACCTTCTGCCTCTTCTTCTTCCTCAGCCTGGAGGCCGGCAGGAGCGGCGACGGTGCAGATAGTGAAGTCACGATCGGTGATGGTCGGTTCGACGCCTTCTGGCAGGGTGATGGCGGAGATGTGGACACCGTCACCGATATCAAGACCGGTCAGATCGACCACGAACTCTTCAGGGATGGCCTCAGCAGGGCAGTAGACCTCAATGTCGTAGCGCACAACGTTCAGGACCCCACCGCGGCTGATGCCGGGGCTCTCTGTGTCGTTGATGAAGTTACACGGCACCGCCACAGTGATGCGGGCACCCTTGCCGAGGCGCAGAAAATCGACATGCATCAGAAAGTCGCGCACCGGATCGAACTGGATGTCGCGCGGAATTGCGCGAACCTTCTCGCCGTTGACATCGACATCGACCAGGGTGGCCAGGAATCGCCCGGACTGGACGTGTCTCCAGGTGTCGCGATAATCGAGTGAAATCAATTGGGGATCTTTTCTGTCGCCGTAGATCACGGCGGGAACACGGCCTTCACGACGCACTGCCCGGGCGGCCCCCTTGCCGGCCCCATCGCGCGTCGCAGCCTCGAGGACTACTGTCTCAGCCATAGCAAAACTCCAAGCTTTTCAAAGTGAAACGGAGCCTATCGGCCCCGCCAATCGCGCGAACTTCCTCCAGGGGTGAACGTCATCCCACGCGCGGGGGCTATATACGCTTATCTGGACGGCTTGGCAACGGGTGTAAAGCGATGCGATTTCGTTTGCGTCAGGATGCGTTCAACGTTCGCATCTTGCGAATATGTAGGTAAGGCGGTACAGCGCTGAGGCCTTCAGGCGCCCGCAAGCCGACAGCACGGGCAGCGGCGGCGGCGAAATCATTGCAGTTGTTGAAAACTAAATTCCAGGGGCCTGCCGTGCGGCGCCAGTCCTTGATAAAGTCGAGCAGACTGGCGTGTTGCTGCGGTGTGAGCTGCACGCGGTATGTTTCCACCGTCGGTGTCTTTGTATCGGCCGGATCAGGCTCAGTCGAGCCAGGTATGGCGAGCCAACCGAGGGTTACACCGCCGATTGGACCCAACCATGGGTAGAAGCCGATTGGATCACTTTGCTCTTGGATCGTGCCGTCGGCTGCCAATACGCCATGTACGAAATAACTATGCCCAGGAAAGACCGACATGCCGGCGCGAAATTCGACGAAATAGCTGGCATTTTCTTGCGGCAAGACTTTCGGGGTGATGAGTGCCGCAGCGGCCTGGATGTCAGGTTCGGTGCTGAGCGCAGTCTGCCCAGGCAAACCGGCGCAACCCGTCAGGCCGATAACCAGCCCAACGATCGCAACACTGTTCACGATGCCTGATCGATGCATGGTCTGCCCACGCCCCCTCAAAGATCATCACCGGTCGAACGCGGTTCGAGATGACGATTCACGCGGATGAGGCAGTCTACAACACCGAGAACCTATCTGCAATTTGTCGGTTGTTCTTATCCCGGTGAGGCAATCGACGACGTCAAATCCCCCTCCTGTTGTGGAGAAGGCTTCCTGATTTCAGGGAATTGGGGTCCTGCTGAGACGGACCCTAGAACGGATAGCGGCGGCCCTTGTAGACCTTCTTGAAGCCGACGTAGTTCTGGAACAGGGCACGGTCAACGAATTCCCGGCGCGACAGGACGCGGTAATGGTACAAGGGACGATTGGTGCTTATGTAGATTTCGACTACGGCCGGCTCATGCGCCTGGGTGCCGTTTTGATCCGTCACAACGGGTTTGGGTGCCAATTTGGGCGGGTAGATGATGTTTACTCCGGTATCGTCGGCGACAGCCGGCAACACCGACACGAACATCGCGCCGCCTGCGCAAATAGCGGCCAACGTGCTGGTCCGAAAAGTGTTCATCAGCGTTACTCCTACTAACCCGGGTTTCAGTCCCCAACCAGGGGTGCCTCCTGCGCCCGTCGCAGTTTGCTCGAGTGGCATTTCCATCGGGGTTCGAATGGACATGCTCTGAACGCCGCATCCTTGATTGTCAGAGATCATATCGCAATCGGGCGGTGTTGCAACCACGCCGGAAAGGCTCATGCAGATTGCGTTAACGCTTGGTCTTCACAGCGCCGCGCTGGGCTGATATGGCCGATGGCTGACAGGGTATCTGGTGAGGCGGGTGGCATGGCCGGACAGCACATTAAGCTTGGCGTTGATGTCGGTGGCACGTTTACCGATGTGGCGGTGGAGGTCGCTGGCGCGCTTTATTCACACAAGGCGCTGACGACCTATGCCGCTCCGGAAATCGCCATCATCGAGGCCATCGGCGAGGTGTGCCGGAACGCCCAGCTATCGCCGTCGGAATTGTCGGTCATCGTTCACGGTACGACATTGGCGACCAACGCGCTGATCGAGCGTAAGGGCGCCAAGACGGCGCTAATTACCACCAAGGGATTTCGCGATGTAATCGAAATGCGGACCGAAAGTCGTTTCGAACAATATGATCTCAACCTGAAGTTGCCGGAGGCACTGATCGCCCGCGAGCACCGGCTTGTGCTCAATGAACGGATCGATGCGCGCGGCGATGTGCTAGTGGCGCTGGAACGGGCCGAGGTCGAGGAACTGATGGAAAAGATCAAGGCGGCTGGCTATGAGAGCGTGGCGGTAGGACTGATCCACTCCTATCTCAACGATACACACGAGCGCCTGGTGGGCGATGTGTTGGCTGAGGCCATGCCGGATTTGCCTGTTTCATTGTCTTCTGAAGTCTCGCCGCAGATGCGAGAATATGAACGATTCAACACTGTTGCCGCCAACGCGTATGTAAAGCCACAGATGAAAAGCTATTTGTCGCGGCTGGCGGATGGCCTGAACAGTATCGGTGCTGATTGTCCGGTATTTTTGATGCACTCGGGCGGCGGCATAATCTCGCTTGAAAGCGCGCTGGAATTTCCTGTGCGGCTGGTGGAGTCCGGGCCGGCGGGTGGGGCGATCTTTGCAGCCCATATCGCCGCAGGATACGGCCTTGACAGGGTGCTGTCGTTCGACATGGGCGGCACGACGGCAAAGATCTGCTTGATTAAGGACTGCGCGCCAAAGACTTCTCGGGTGTTCGAAGTGGCGCGCACTTACCGGTTTAAGAAGGGCTCGGGCATGCCGATTTCAGTGCCCGTCATCGACATGGTCGAGATCGGTGCCGGTGGCGGCTCGATTGCCCATGTCGACCAGATGCGCCAGGTGCGGGTCGGACCGCACAGTGCCGGCAGCGAGCCCGGCCCGGCCTGCTATCAGCGCGGTGGCGAAAAGCCGGCGGTGACCGATGCCGACCTCCTGCTCGGCCGACTTGATCCGGAGAATTTTGCCGGCGGCTCCATCGCGCTGAGCCCAAAGGCTTCGAAGGATGCGCTTGAAGCTGATGTCGGCGATGTCCTCGAAATGGATGCTGCGACGACCGCGTTCGCCGTTTGCGAGGTGGTCGATGAGAACATGGCCAATGCGGCGCGGGTTCATGCGGTGGAGAACGGCGAAGACCTGGCGACCTACAACATGATTGCATTCGGCGGAGCGGCGCCGCTGCATGCCGGACGGCTTTGCGAGAAGCTCGGCATTGATCGGGTGCTGGTGCCGCCGGGCGCCGGGGTCGGCTCGGCGATCGGTTTTCTGCGCGCACCGTTCAGCTTTGAAGCGACCCGAAGTATCTACCAGCGCCTGTCGGATTTTCGTGCCGACGTGGTCAAGGCGCTGTTCGCCGATCTGAAACGAGAGGCAACACAATTCGTGCGCTCATGCGACACCAGTGCCGAGATAGAATACACCTATAAGGCCTATATGCGGTATGTCGGGCAGGGTTGGGAAATCCCGATTGAGCTCGATGAGGCTGATGTTGTAACGCCTGTATCGGAGAGACTGCTTGTGCTGTTCGAAAGACAGTATGAAATTCTGTTCGCCCGCACGGTTGCCGGGCTCGATGTCGAAGTGACCAGCTGGTCGATCAATGCCGCAGCGCCATCGCCTCCACCCGAACCCACAATGACACGCAAGCCGGAAAGAAAATTCCCGGTCGACACGACCCGCAATCTGTTTGATCCGTCGCAAGGTGGCTATTCGGCGGCGGCGGTTGTTGAGCGCGGCAGTCTTGCAGCTGAACATTATATCGAGGGTCCTGCTGCCATTACCGAGCCGGAAACGACAATCATCGTGCCATCGGGTTTCGTCGCCGTGGCGCAACCGGACGGCTGCATCGACATGATACGATCGACCGGAAAGGATAGCCAATGAGCATTTCATCGCTGACATCTGTCGCCAATCAGGTGATGTGGAACCGGCTGATCTCAGTGGTCGAGGAACAGGCGATGGCGCTTGTGCGAACCGCCTTTTCAACGTCCGTGCGCGAAGCTGGTGATCTGTCGGCCGGCGTCTATGATCTTGACGGCCGCATGTTGGCGCAGGCGGTAACCGGCACGCCGGGGCATGTCAACGCAATGGCTGACACGGTGGCGCATTTCATGCGTATCATTGGCACCGACAACATGTATGAGGGTGACGTCTACATAACGAATGATCCCTGGATGGGGACCGGTCACCTGCATGACATCACCGTCGTCTCACCATCATTCCACGAGGATCGGCATGTCGGTTATTTTGCCTGCACCGCCCATGTGGTCGATATCGGCGGGCGCGGCTTCGGCGCTGACGGTAATTCGGTTTATGAGGAGGGCTTTGCGATTCCGATCATGAAGCTGGCTGAAAAGGGCGCAGTCGATCAAAGCTTCATCAATATCGTGCGCCACAACGTGCGTGAGGCTGATCAAGTAGTCGGTGATATCTATGCGCTGGCGACGTGTAACGAGATCGGCCACCGCCGATTGCGTGATATGCTGGATGAGTTCGCGCTCAGAGATCTGAAATCGGTCTCAGACTTCATCCTGGATAACAGCTACCGGGCGACCGTTGAGCGAATCGCAACGCTGCCCCGCGAGAGCGTCGTCAACGACATGACAATCGACGGTTTCGACACACCGGTCCATCTGCAGGTCAGACTCGATATTGAGGCCGACCGCATCAAGGCCGATTTTGCCGGTACCTCGGGTGTCGACAAGAAGGGCATCAATGTGCCGCTGGTCTATACTAAGGCCTATGCCTGCTATGCACTCAAATGCGCGTTGGCACCCGAAATACCGAACAATGCCGCCTCGCTGTTGCCATTCGAGGTCTCAGCACCGGAAAATTCGATCCTCAATGCGCGGCATCCGGCACCCGTTGCCCTACGCCATGTTATCGGTCACATGATTCCCGATGTCGTGTTCGGTGCGCTCGACAAGTTCATGCCGGGCACGGTGCCTGCCGAGGGCGCCAGCTCGCTATGCAATTTTCAGGTATCGCTCAGACCGCGCTCCGACGGCAATGCACCGCCGGACAGCGAGCGGGCTGAAGTGTTAATGTTCAATTCCGGTGGTTCCGGCGCGCGGCCCGGTATTGATGGCATGAATGCCACGGCATTCCCCAGCGGCGTCATGACCATGCCGATCGAGGCGACCGAGCATACCGGCCCGGTGATCATCTGGCGCAAGGAGTTGCGGCCCGACTCCGGTGGCGCCGGAAAGTTCCGCGGCGGCCTCGGCCAGTTTATGGAAGTTGCCGCCCGCGCCGGTCATGAGTTCGATTTCTCGGCCATGTGTGACCGGGTCGACCACCCGGCCCGCGGCCGCGCCGGCGGCCTCAAAGGCGGCGCGACCACCATCGGCCTCGAAGACGGTACGCCGATGCGAGGCAAGGGCCGGCAGGCGGTTCCAATCGGTGGCAAAGTGATGCTGGCATTTCCAGGCGGCGCGGGCTATGGCGATCCGCTCCAACGGGATCGTGAGGCGGTGCTGCGGGATGTGCGTGGAGGGTATATCTCAGGCGAAGCGGCGATGCGCGACTATGGGCTGAGCGAGGATGATGTGTTTGCCGTGCAATCCGACAATTAGTCTCTGGGCAAAACTTGCAGGATAGACGATGACTGAGTGGCCTTTTGAT
>JAEKFU010000460.1 GCA_016522385.1 Pseudomonadota bacterium | reverse complement strand
ATTCGCCATTGAAATAGCAAATCCGTTCATTGGACAAAACGTTCATGTTGAACTCACCTCTTAGAAACCCACTTGACTTCCGCCCTTGAGGCCAAGCATGTAACGTGCCTCGTCGGGTGTTGCTATTTCCAGCGACAGATCGTCCAGAATCCGCGTAATCTTGGTGACCTGGCTGGCATTGTCAGGCGCCAATTCACCCTTGCCGAGATAAAGGCTGTCTTCAAGGCCGACACGGACATGCGCCCCCATTGTTGCGGCAAAAGTCGCAAATGGCATCTGAAACCGACCGGCTGCAAGGATTGACCAGTGATACTCATCGCCAAACAGCTTGTTGGCGATACGGCGCATGTGCATGACGTTTTCCTGGTCAGGGCCAATCCCGCCCAGTATGCCGAAGATGGTCTGAACAAAGAGTGGCGGTTTAACCAGGCCGCGGTCGAGGAAATGGGCCAGGTTGTACAGATGACCGACATCGTAGCACTCGAACTCGAATCGGGTGCCGCAACCCTCGCCAAGTTCTTTCAGGATGCGCTCGATATCATTGAAAGTATTTCGAAAAATCGCATCACGAGAGCTCTCGAGATGGGCTTTCTCCCAATTGTGATTGAACTCCTGATAGCGGTTGAGCATCGGATAGAGGCCGAAATTGATCGACCCCATGTTTAACGACGCCATTTCCGGCTTGGTATGCAGGGCAGCAGCAATACGCTCATCAACCGTCATACCCTGGCCACCGCCCGTGGTGATGTTCACCACTGCATCGCACTGCTGTTTGATCCGTGGCAGGAACTGCATAAACACATCGGGATCAGGCGAAGGCTTGCCGGTCTCGGGATCGCGTGCGTGTAAATGGATGATCGCTGCCCCTGCCTGATGAGCTGCAACGGCCTGTTCGGCGATTTCATCCGGTGTCACCGGCAGATGCGGTGACATTGTCGGTGTGTGAATGGAGCCGGTTACCGCGCAGGTGATGATGACCCTATTATCGGTTGCCATGATGATGTGAACCCAAACGCCCCCCGCGGCATCACTGTGCCCGGCATTCTTGCCTGCGTAAATAGCTTGTTGATGTTGACTTAACGGTTTGGCACACTCGGGTACCCTCAAGAACCGTCTGCAGCGGTGAGGAGAATTCAGGGAGAAATTCAATGAAGAAACTGACTCTATTTGCAACCGTAGTGGGCGCCAGCCTGGCCGCATTTTCAGCGGCTGCAAGTGCGGCTGACTGCACAATCAAACTTGGCGGTATCGCACCATTGTCGGCGCCGGGTACCGTTGTCGGCGGCGAAGCCATGCGCGAAGCTATGCTGATTGCTCAGGATGACGTCAATGCCGCCGGCGGCATTCTCGGCTGCGATCTGGAAGTCGTCATCGCCGACAGTGAAGGCCTGCCGGAAAAGGCCAAGGCGATCATGGAAAAGCTGATCACCCAGGATGGCGTCGTGGCGGTGGGTGGCGGTTACCACAGCTCTGTTGGGGTTGCCTCCAAGGACGTTGCCAACGCCCGTGGTGTACCGGTCGTCTATGCCGAGACCTGGAACGATACCATTACTGGTGACAAGCAGAAGTACATTTTCCGGATTGCTCCGCTCAGTTCGTGGGCATCGGCGACAATCTGGAAACATGCGCTAAAGACGCCAAACATCAAGAAGGTCGCCATTCTGACGGAGAACACTGACTACGGTATTCCCGCAGCTGAAGAGACCAGCAAAGGTCTGAAGTCCGGCGGTGTCGAATCCGTAACCTTCAGCGTTGATATTGGTACGCAGGACTATGCTGGCATTGTTGAACGGATCAAGGCCGAAAAACCGGACATGATCATTACGTTGGCGACCGGTGAAGCCGGCTACAACTTTGCCCAGCAGGCAGCTGATGCCGGCATCGGACCGCAGGACCTGCCGTTCCACGCCAGTCAGGTGTCGCTGGAAAGCAAGGCTTATTGGGAAAACGTGCCGGACGGCAACATGGCCTTTGTGCAGCGGATTGGCGTGCCTGAGAACCTGTTCAACGAAAAGGCCAAGAACTTCGCCAAGGTGTACAAGGAAAAGACCGGCAAAGGCGCGGTTGAGAGCTATGCCATGGAAGCCTATGACTCGATCGCGATCCTGGCCCAAGCGATTAACGAAGCCAAGTCCAAGGATGGCGACGACATCGTTGCGGCACTGGAGAACATCAAGCACGATGGCACGCTTGGTAAGATCTACTTCCCTTATGGCACCAAGAAAGATCCCTCTGCCGACGGCAAGGGTGATGAGTGGTGGCATCAATGGCCGGACCCGGCACTGACCGTAATCCAATACCAAAAGGAAGGTCAGAACTCGGCTGAAGCACCGATCGTCTACCCTGACGTTTACAAAACCGGTGATGCGGTCTACGTGAAGTAGCCGTTAGGGAAGAAACGAAAACTGGTCCGGCCAGCCAAGCTGGCCGGGCCGTGCAAAAAACAACCAAGTCTGGTTGGAAGGACCTGCAAAGGGGCGGGGTGTGGAGTATCCAAGCTTATTCTGGAGCATGATCATCTGGATGATCGTGTGGGGGATCATCGGCAGTTTTGCGATCCGTTATCGTTACCTGCATCGCGACCTTGACACATCGAATGCAAATTTCGTCGGCGCCATGATGGGCGCGGCCACCGGGCCATTCGGACTCGTGCCGCTGTGGATGCGCACTCCGGAAATGACCAACAAGTTGATTATCTTTCCAGCGCTGCTCGCCGTCACCCTGATTGCGGCGGCATTCTCCTTCGCCGATCCGGACAACAATTGCGTCGTGAACGGTTCGTTCATAGCCTCGCAGATCACCAACGGACTGATCATCGGAATCATCTATGGTTTCATGGCTCTAGGCCTGACGCTGATCTTTTCAATCCTCGGGGTGGTGAGTTTTGCCCATGGCGAGTTCTACATGATCGGCGGCATGCTGGTATACTTCGTGACCGCCGTCTGGTTTCCGGGCATCTCTCCGATCATTGGCGTATTGGTGGCCTGCGCCGTCGCGTTCGCCATCGGTGCGGTGTTTGAGCGAATGTTCCTAACGCCAATGTATGAGGGCAAGATCGACCGGCCAGTGGAATATGGCATTCTGGTCACTTTCGGTCTGGCGTTTACGTTACAATACTTCGTCCAAGCGACAGCCGGTGCCAACCCGGTCAAGGCCAAGCGGTTCTTTGATTTTCCACGTCTGAGGATTCCTTCAAATGAAGACCCGTGGCTGATCAGGTCGAGCCGCGGCAACCTGGAATTATTCGACTCGATTTCGATCTCCAACCCGCGCTTTGTCGCAGCGGTAATGTGTGTGCTGGTTCTGTTGGCACTGCTCTACTTCCTACATCGCACCTGGACCGGCAAGGCGCTGCGTGCGGTCAGCCTTGACCGAGAGGCAGCTGCCATCGCCGGCATCAACCCGGACAGAATGAACATGCTCGCCTTCGCGCTCGGTGGCATGATTGCGGCCCTTGCAGGAGCACTTCTCGTCCAAGCGTTTTCTTGGCTCCCCCAGGTTGGCAACATTCCCGCAATGCGATCGTTTGTGATCGTTGTGCTTGGCGGCCTCGGCTCGCTGCCGGGCGCCTTCATCGGCGGCATCATTGTCGGTCTGGTGGAAGCCGCCGGGACCGGTTGCATCCCCGATGCACAAAAGGCGGCATCCTACATACCGGCCTATGGCATGGTCGTACTTACCTTGACGCTGCTGTTGCGGCCCACCGGGC
>JAEKFU010000439.1 GCA_016522385.1 Pseudomonadota bacterium | reverse complement strand
GGCATCGGCCATGCCACCGTCTCCCTCCGTTGATAGCCGGTGAACCAAGCGGGATCGGTGCGGTGCTCCACCCGGCCATCGGCGTGGATGCGGGCAACGGCCCGCCTGGATGAAAGGCAAAACGCGTGCACGCTCATCTGCATGCCGCCGGTATGGCAGTAGCCGACCTCGATGTTGCAGCCGACCACCATTGACGACCCCATGAAGCCCATCGCACCCATGCCGATATTGTTGCCCAGTTTCTTCAACTCATCTTCGAGCGCAGCAATCTTCGGGTCCGGATTGCGACTACCGACGGTGCGCAGACAGGCCGCCTGCTTGCCGAGCATCATGCAGATATCTTTCGAACCGCCGATCCCGATGCCGACGATGGCCGGCTGGCACGCAAGGCCACGTTTGCCGAAAGCGACCAGCGTATCGAGGAAGAACTTTTTGATTCCATCGATGCCGTCACCCGGAAACAGCATTCGGTAGTCGGAACCAAACAGCCCGCCCTTGTGGACAGTGGTCATTTCCACCCAGTCGGCATCAGGGTGAAACGAATATTCAATTTCCGGCGCGTTGATTCCGCAGTTATTGTTGTGATCGGTGCGCCATAGCGGATGCACCCGGTTCGGTCTGAGCGGGACACCATCGGTGGCATTGGCCGTCGCACGCCTGAGCGCCGCCTCGAGTGCCACCGGACCGCCGTCAATGCGAGCTTCATTGCCGATCTTCACATACCAGCGCGGCACACCGGTGTCGGCGCACATGGCTCGGCGGTCTTCTTTTGCGGCCTCGTAATTTTCCAGCATCGCCTGCAGCACGAAGGCCGACAACTCGCCGCTCTCGACGGCCGCTGCTGCCCGCAAACCTTCTAGATAGTCGTCGGGAATCTCGATCGCCGCCCTGGCCATCAACTCGTTCGCTGCCGTTTCCAATGCCGTAATCGGTATCATTGCATCTTAGCCCTGTTGTGCGGCATGAGTGTTCTGCTCAAGCAGGCTGTCGCCTGGTTTCACAATAGTGAAGTCCACCGGCTTGTCCGACGCCCTCATATCGCCGTCCGCATCATACACGACCGTGTATCGCGATGCTGCAAAATCGCCTTCCCAAGGATGATCGTCGCGATAGTGCGCTCCGCGTGAATTCTCCCGCTTGAGTGCAGCGCGAACAATAACCTTGCTCACCGCAACCAGGCTCTCCAGGTTGAGCCAGTCGTGCCAGCTCAAATTGTAGCGCAGGTCCGACGGTCCAAGGCCGATCTGCATCAGTTCTTCATCCAGATCATCAAGCACCGTCGCCGCACGCTTCAATCCCGCGCCGGTGCGGATGACGCCCACATCGTCCCACATCACATCGAGCAAGCGTTCACGCAATCCGTTGATGTCGCCAGCTGGCCGGTCAACCGGGGCCAGTGCAGATGCAACAGCATGGGCGACCACAGCCATATCCGGTGTGCGGTGTGAACCACCGACCCGCACTGCCTTGACCATCTCTTCACCGGCAATTCCGCCGAAGACCGTGGAATTGGCGACGCCATTGCCGCCCAGCCGGTTGGCCCCGTGCACTCCGCCGGCATCTTCACCAGCAACAAACAAGCCGTCCATTGTGGTCTTGGTGTCCACATCACACACGACGCCGCCCATAAGATAGTGCGCCGTCGGCACGACCTCGACCTGCCCGCCTGCGAGATCGAATCCGCAGTCGGCACAACGTTCAACCATGCCCTTGAACTGGCGGACGACCTTGTCGGCACCAAGATGACTCATCTGCAGAAAGACACCGCCATGCGCCGTTGTGCGGCCGGCCTGCATCTCCCGGTATATGGCCCGCGAGACGATGTCACGTGTTGCCCGTTCTGCCCTTGAATCGACCTCGTTCATGAACCGCTCGCCAGTACCGTTCAAGAGGTAGCCACCGGCACCGCGCAATCCTTCCTCAAGCACTGTCCCGGTCATACGAGTGTCCGGCCCGGCTAGCAGCCCGGTTGGGTGAAACTGCACCATTTCCATATCGCGCAGTGCCAACCCGGCCTTAAGCGCCATCGCCAGGCCGTCCATCGATTTGTCGCCCGAAGGTGTGTGATAACGATACATCGTCGGGCCGCCACCGGTCGCCAGCAACACCGCGTTCGTTTCGACCAGGCGGAACCCGCCAGTGCGAATATCGATGAACAGCACGCCACCAATCGCACCACCATCAACGGCCGGCACAAGCGCAAGCGCGCGATGTTCTTCCAGCCGCTTGACCGGCAGTGCCCAGACCTGTTCCATCAGCCGGTTGATGATCTCGATACCGGTCAGATCACCTTTGTGCACCGTACGGTCAAACGTTTGGCCGGCGAATGCCTTGCCATGCAGGGAGCCGTCCGCGTTACGGTCAAAGAAACAACCGATCTCGTTTTCCAGCTCGCGCACCCGCTCGACGGCTGTTTCACAAAGCTTCCAGGCAAGCTGTTGTTGCGGCAGCCACATTCCACCTTCAATCGTATCCATGAAATGCCGCTCAACGGAATCATCAGGGTGCAGCGCAACGTTGTATCCACCCTGCACCATGCGCGTGCAGCCGCACTTGCCAAGCAGTCCTTTGGTGGCAACGGTGATGTCGAGCGACCTATCAGCCTGCGCTGCATGCAGGGCGGCAAACAATCCTGCGCCGCCGCTGCCGAGGATCAGGATGTCGGTTTGATAACACTCGATATCCATTGCTCAGAACACCCGCAATCCAAACAACAAGGCGATTAACGCAGAAAAGCCGATCGCCGCGCCCGCCAGGGTCTTCTGCCAGTCATGCCAGGCAAGTGCCTCTAGCACCAGAACGCGCAGACCTCCGGCCAGATGCACCACCAACAAGAACACTAGACCAATTTCGGCAAACTTAACTGGCAACCGCTCGCTCCAGATCAAGGCCTGGTCAAGCACCACATCGCCTTCGATCGCCAAACCAAGCACTAGAAAGTGAATCGGCAGGAAGATTGCCAACACCAACCCGGAGACCCGGTGCACGAGCGCCGCCCACCACAGCAAATGTGTTTGCCTGACAAGCATCATAGAACCACCGCGAAAACTGCCCTGCAGCCAAGCCCTGCCAACAGAAAAGCAAACCCGATGGCCGCCACGTCTCTCGCCGGGCCAGCAAGACCGAACCACTCGCCACTGATTGTCCAGACACCGATACCCGAATGGACTGAAGCTGCAGCAACAAACATCCCGTAAAACAGCGCCCAGACGACACTGCCCTGCGTACGGGCCAGAATCTCAGCGCCAGTCAACCCATCGCCCACGGCATAGAGTATGGTGATCAGATGCACACCAATCAGCGGCACCATCAGTGCCGCCGTGGCACGTTGCCAGATATAAAGTCTTGCATTCATCACCGCACCGCGAGTGCTGCCCGCTTCAGACCGGCAATCGAGCGGGTTGGATTAAGCGCCTTGGGGCAATGTATCTGGCAGCTCTGGTGTGAGTGGCAGGTATAACAGCCGCCGCGATTTGCCACCGCCTGAAGCCGTTTGGCGCCAGCAGCATCGCGTTCGTCATTGACCAGTGTCCAGGCGCGGTTTAGCGCTGCGGGTCCCAAATAATCGGAATCCCATTTCACCGTATCGCAAGCGGCATAGCAGACTCCGCAATTGATGCACTCAATCGCCGCGTCGGCATCAATTCGTCCCGATGTGCCAGGCGAGACGCTCATGACGTCGTCCTTACGGCTGGCAGAAGGATAAAACCGTGCTTCGGCCCGTTTCCACTTTTCGAAGAACCGGCTCATGTCGACCGTCAGGTCCTTTATGACCGGCAGATTGGCCAGCGGCGCTAGCTTGAGAGTGCCGCCTTTGGAAACTTTTGCCACATGGCTGCGGCACGTCCAACGCGGTATGCCGTTGACCATCATCGCGCATGACCCGCACATGCCGACCCTGCAGGAAAATCGGTAGGCCAGCGTCGCATCAGCGTGCCGCTGCACCCAGGTCACGACATCAAGCACGGTCTGGCTGGCCTGCGCCGGCACCTCGAACACCTGATAGACCCCGTCCGCACCACCGCGCCAGATCGACACCTGCAAAATTTTTTTCATGGCTGCATGCCCAGTCAACTCGTTCAACGAGTGTACACGTCAAAAACTGCAATAAAAGCGAATTAGTTTCTCTCATTACATGAAATTATTTAACGTCTGACTCGCCCGCCATCTCCAGTCTAGTGAAAAGCACATCGGCAAGATGGGATCGGTTGTGACCTCTTCGTTCGACAAGGCCCAGCGTACGGTATCGTTGCTCCTTGCCGAAGGGAAGCGTCTTCAAAGACTGACGGTGTTCACCGGCGCAGATACGTTTAGGGATTACCGACACACCCAGACCGCTGGCCACCATGGCTTCAATCGCCTCAATCCAGTCGAGCTGCATCTGTTCGCTCACGCGCAGCCTTGCTGCTCTAATTGCTGCATCGATCACCCGCCCCACCGAGGCATCTGGGGCGTATCGGATAAACGGGTAACGTTTAATCAATTCCGCGACCGGCTCATCAGGCGCATCGCCCGGCGCCACGAGAACCAATGGCTCGCTGAGAAAAGGCCTCCAGACCAAGTCGCCGCCGGCAGCGCCAAAATCACTGACAACGGCTGCGTCGAGTTGACCGTCGCGTACCTTTGCCACCAAATCGTTGGTGAGACCCGATGTCAGCGAAACATGCAAGCCCGGGATATCGGTTCTCAACGCGGCCAACACACGCGGCAAGAGCCCTGTCAGCACGCTTCCGACTGAACCAAGCCGGACTTCACCCGCCAAACTACCGCCATCACGCACACCGGCAGCAAGTCCATCAAACTTGGCAACGATGTCGCGCACCTGCGGAACCAGCAGGCGTCCGGCCTCGCTCATTGTCGGTGGTTTACGGCTGCGATCGAACAGGGTCGCACCAAACTCCTGTTCAAGATTACGAATTTGCACGCTGACCGCCGAATGTGTGAGCCCGAGTTGTTCGGCCGCAGCGGCAAACGAGCCGGTATCGGCAACCGCCAGAAAGGTCTTTAGCTGCCGGATCGACATCGGCTCAACGTCCGCCCCAAAGCGTCTTTCCAACCGGCATATTTTGCCGCGCGTTCGCCGGCATGCATCTTCGGCGCAAAGCGCTTCTGGCTACGCCACATGCCAGCAAACTCATCCGGTGATGCGTAGATCCCGGCCTGCAATCCGGCCAGATAAGCCGCACCAACGGCCGTCGTTTCCAGCACTTGAGGCCGGTCAACAGGCGCATCGAGGATGTCGGCCAAACGTTGCATTGTCCAGTCCG